>JAPWUY010000281.1 GCA_028275295.1 Thermodesulfobacteriota bacterium
CCCTCAAAGGTATGCCTATTAGATCCGCATCCTTGAACTTTATGCCGGGCCTCTCGTCCCTGTCATCTAGAAGAACTTCTATCCCGGAGTCCAGGAGATCCCTGTAAACCCTTTCGGATGCATCCCTCACGTCCGTTCTTTCCTGCTGGAGACACAATACTATTGTCTGAAACGGTGCTATGGCCATGGGGAAAATTATCCCGTCCTGGTCATGGTTCTGCTCGATGGCTGCAGCCACTGTTCTCTCTATCCCTATTCCATAGCACCCCATGATCATCGGCCTCTCCTGGCCTTTCTCGTCCTGGAATGTCGCTCCCATTGCCTCGCTATACTTGGTTCCCAATTTGAAGATATGGCCCACCTCTATGCCTCGCCATATCTGGAGCATTCCTTCCTCACATCTAGGACACGGATCGCCTGCTGCAGCTACCCTGAGGTCCTCTATTCTGTCCACAGAGAAATCTCTCCTTGGATCCACGTGGACCAAGTGGTGATCACCCTCATTGGCCCCTGTGACCGCATCCACCATTTCCATCACTTCTCTGTCAGCCAGGACGATCAAGTCCCTTCCCTTCAATCCCACAGGTCCTGCAAAGCCCATAGGGGCACCTGTGATCCTTTCCACCAGCTCCTGCTCCGCCATCACGAGCTCAGCACAGCCCGTGGCCCTTCTTATCTTGGCCTCATTGGCCTCCCTGTCTCCCCTCACGAGGACCGCAATGGGTCTTCCGTCAGCCACATAGATCAATGTCTTTATGAGCCTCGAGGGCTCTACCCCCAGAAAATTGCAGACCTCCTCCACTGTCCTCATCCCAGGGGTCAAGACCTTTTTCATGGGCCCTGTGGTTGAACGGGGTGGAGTGTTCTTGCCCTTGGGATGGCCAATCTCCGCCCTCTCCACGTTGGCCGCATAGGTGCACCCCGTGCAACTCACCACTGCATCCTCTCCAGAGTCGGCCAAGACCATGAATTCGTGGCTGAAACTTCCACCTATCGGTCCTGTCTCTGCCTCCACTGCCCTGAACCTGAGCCCTGTCCTCTGGAAGATCCTCGTATAGGCCTCGTACATCTTCATGTAGCTCAACTCCGCCCCCTCTTCCGTGGCATCGAAGCTATAAGCATCCTTCATAGTGAATTCCCTGCTCCTCATCACACCGAAGCGAGGCCTTCTCTCGTCCCTGAACTTGGTCTGGATCTGGTAGAGGATCAAGGGGAGCTGTCTGTAAGATCGCACCTCTTTTCGAACCAGATCCGTGACCACCTCCTCGTGAGTGGGGCCGAGACAGAAGTCCCTTTGGTTCCGGTCTTTGAGGCGAACTAGCTCTGGACCGAAGTGGTCCCAACGGCCGCTTTCCTTCCACAGATCAGCGGGCTGGAGTGCGGGCAGGAATACTTCCAGCGCTCCAGCCCTGTCCATCTCCTCCCTCACTATCTGCGCTACCTTCCTCACGGCCCTGAGACCCAAAGGCAAGTAAGAGTAGACCCCGGAAGTCAACTGCCTTATCATCCCAGCCCTCAGCATCAAGCGGTGGCTGGCCACAACCGCATCGGAGCGGTCCTCTTTTTCCGTTGGAAGAAAGAACTGGGTTAGTCTCATCTGTCCTCCTCATCTGCCCCCAATCTCATTTTAACCCCGTTTCCCTTCACCCTGAGGAACTGCGAGAGGCCAATCCCGATTTGGCCCTTTTCGCCACTGCTTCTCCCTCCGCAGGATCCGACCTTTGGAAGAATGGCCATTTGCCCCCGGGCCCCCTTCCCCGTCAGATGCCCATTGTCCTCGCCCTCTCTTCCCCTTCCACCTCCTTGACGAGGACCTCCACAGCCTCTTCGGGTCTGAGCTTCCTCACGATCTCGCCCTTTCTGAAAAGGAGCCAGTGGGTCTTTCCTCCACAGATGCCCACATCGGCATCTTTGGCCTCCCCTGGTCCGTTCACGACACATCCCATCACAGCCACCTTTATGGGTGCCCTCACGTGGGCGAGTCTTCTTTCCACCTCCTCTGCGACAGGGATCAGGTCCACCTGGGTCCTGCCACAAGTGGGACAGGATACCAGCTCAACCCCCCTCTTTCTCAGGTTCAGTGCATTGAGTATGGCCCACGCTACCCTGACCTCCTGCACAGGATCGGCTGTGAGGGATACCCTTATGGTATCACCCAACCCCTCGTTGAGGAGAATCCCCAACCCCACAGACGACTTGACGGTCCCGGAGAAGACCGTGCCTGCCTCGGTGATTCCGAGATGGAGGGGATAATCCACTTCCCTTGCGAGAAGTCTGTAAGCCTCGCATGTGAGCAGGACATCGGGGGCCTTGAGGGAGATCTTTATCTCTCTATAGTCCATCTCTTCCAGGATCCTCACGTGGGACAAAGCGCTCTCCACCATTGCCTGGGGTGTCACTCCGCCGTGTTTGGCCAGGATGTGCTTTTCCAGGGAGCCAGAGTTGACCCCTATCCTTATGGGGACCTTTCTCTCCCTGGCAGCGGTAACTACCTCCCTCACCTTCTTTGGACCACCGATATTGCCAGGATTTATGCGAAGGCCGTCGACCCCCTGTCTCAGGGCCTCCAAAGCCAGCCTGTAGTCGAAGTGAATATCCGCAACGAGGGGTATGGAGATTCTCTTCCTTATTTCGCCCAGCCTCCTCGCCGCATCCATGTCGGGAACCGCAACCCGCACCACTTCGCAGCCCACTTCCCGCAGCCTCTCTATCTGCTCGACAGTTGCCCGGACATCCCTGGTGTCCGTATTGGTCATCGATTGGACGACGATGGGCGCACCACCCCCTATGGTTACATCTCCGAGCTTTATCTCTCGAGAAATCCTCCTGGGGTTCATCTCCTCTTTGCGGACCTCACCCCTTCAGCGATGGGGAACCTTCCGGACGGGGATCTTTCGGAGCCCGAAAATGGACGCTCTCTGGGCCTGAGTATAGGTGGAGGGGACCCACGGCGTCAAGGAGGGCCTAGGAATTTCCGGGTTGACTCCTTTGGAGGCCCCCAGATACCATGGCTTTATGGGTAAGGGGAAGACCAAGAAGAACGCTCCTTTTTTGCCCACAACCAGGGAGGAGATGGAGGCCCTTGGGTGGGAGGAGCTCGACGTGCTCCTCGTCACGGGGGATGCTTATGTGGACCATCCATCCTTTGGGGCAGCCCTGATCGGCCGCTACCTCGAATCTCTCGGATACAAGGTGGGGATCTTGCCCCAGCCCGATTGGCGCCATCCCGAGGCCTTTCTGGCCATGGGCACACCCAGGCTCTTTGTGGGGGTCACATCGGGTGCCATGGATTCCATGGTGAGCCACTACACGTCTTTGGGGAAGCCCAGGAGGGAGGATCACTACACCGAGGGCGGCAAGGCTGGAGCCAGGCCAGACAGGGCCCTTTTGGTATATGCCAATAGGGTGAGGGAGGCGATGCCTGGGGTGCCCATAGTATTGGGAGGGGTCGAAGCGAGCCTCAGAAGACTGAGCCACTACGATTTCTGGAGCAACAAGATTCGGAAATCGGTCTTGATAGACTCCAAGGCCACTATCCTGGTTTACGGGATGGGGGAGAGAGCAGTCGGTGAGATATGCAGGAGGCTTGAGGAAGGGGAAGATCTCGAAGGGATCCCCGGCACTGCCATGTACTTCGGGAAAAAATCCTTCGGGGGAAGGTCCTATGAGGGGGCCTTGTGGCTACCAGACCATGAGTTCATAGAGGAGTCTCCCGAAGCGTTGCTTCAGATGACACTCCTTTTGGAGAGGGAATCTCAGCCCTGGATGAGGAAGACGATCCTCCAGAGGGCAGGTGGCAAGACCCTCGTCATCTTTCCCCCATCCGAGCCCCTCACCGAGGCCGAACTCGATTCCATATACTCCCTCCCATTTTCCAGGAAGCCCCATCCTCGCTACAGAGGAGAGATCCCGGCTCACACCATGATAAGGGACTCCATAACCATCGTGAGAGGATGCGCTGGAGGGTGCAGCTTCTGTTCCATAGGCCTTCATCAAGGAAGGGCTATCCAGAGCCGGTCCGTGGATTCTGTCAAGGAAGAGGCAATGAGAATGGCCTGTTCCCGAGATTT
>JAPWUY010000280.1 GCA_028275295.1 Thermodesulfobacteriota bacterium
AGAAGAGGAGGCTTGGCATGAGGATTCTGGAAGCAGTTCTAGCCCTTTGGGGATGCCTTGTCCTTTTTTCCGGAAATATGTGGGCATACGAGCTGGAAAAATCCCTTCTCGCACCCCAGGGACAGTTTTTTCTCCAAGGCCAGGAACAGGCCCAGCTCATAGCAACCCCTTTTTGCACCCACAGGCCAGCGTTTGCCATGGATGGATGGTTGCGCACGGAGCTCTACAAGCTGAGCCCCGGTGCACCGAGACCCGATGTGGCAAGCTTGAGAAGAGAGGCGAGAAAAATCATTCTTTCTCTTGGGGGAAGGGTGATTTACGAGGGAAGATGCGGCTCTCTCGCCCCGTTGGGGGATCCTAGGGCGAGATCCGTTGTGCTCACAGGCATCCTTCCCTGGAGTTGGGGTCAGGTATTGGTGGAAGTGTGGGCCTGGGAGGAGGGAGAGGATCTGTTTTTTCGATTAACTTCCATGAGCCCGTGGGACAACTCCTCGGAATGAAAACATCTCCAGTTCCTTTCGGGCAAGAGACCTCGCTTTCTGGTGATGGTCAAGCCATCTTTCGCCTCTTTCACTTCTTATGGGTTCCGGGTTGGGATTGGAGCAAGTGCACCCGCGCCTCATGGGGAAGGGCCTTCCCCTCTTCCCTTGAGGGGTAAGGTGAGTGTGAAGGTCGCACCTCCTCCTTTTTCGCTTTTCACTTCGAGGCTTCCTCCCAAGGCCTCGGCCAAGATCTTGGCCCCTGCCAGACCCAACCCGTGGCCCCTTCTTGTGATTCCAGTTGGCTGTTCGAGCCTCGCGTACCTGCGGAAGATGAGCTCCCTGTGCTCGGGCTCTATGCCAGGTCCGTCGTCTGTGACCTCCATATTCAGGTAGATCCCGTCAGTTGTGGCCTTGACCTCTACGAGATTTTGTCTGTGATGAAGGGCATTTTTCACGAGATTGCCCACTATTTGAGAGAACTTGGCCTCGTCCTGGAACATCGCCACCTCTTCTACCCTCGGGTCGAGCTTCAAGGAGATGCCGGCCCTGGGGATGATCTCCTCGGTCATCTTTCCCTCTGCGAGATCTTCCTGGGCCGCTACTTCCATTGTCTCCAGGGCATCCATGATGGCCTCCCGAATGGTCCTGGCAGGGGAAAAGAGGGCCCAACTGAAAAACCCCTCCTCGCTTCTCCCTATCTCCAGGAGTCCATGGAGCATGGCCCTAGCCTTGCGGGCTGCCCTCAGGGACCTCTGGAGTGTCCTCTCCTGCTTGGGTGTGAGATCTCCAAAGCTCCCCTTTTTTTCCAGGAGCATCCTGAGACCCGTCTCTATCACCGCGAGGGGATCCTTCAATTCGTGGATCAGGAATTCTATTTGCAACTCTTTGAAGAATCCCCTTTTCCTTTCCTGGACTTCTCTCTGGTCTCCGTGGGACTCAAGCTCTCTCATTGGCCCTCCCCCCAATCTTTTTCATTCCTTGCGAAAAAGAGCCTCAGCAGGAGGAAACTCCACAGTGACTTTGGTACCCCCCGGGCAAGATGACTCACCCGAGGTTCTCAATGGGACACACTCCCTCACATCTCCTGGACACACGTCCTCCTCCGAGGGAATGTGAAGGCACCTTCGGGAGCGAAGCTCTATGTGGAACCCATATCTCTCCGAAAACACTTTCATGCGCAGGAGGTCCAAGCCCTTTCCCCCGGCATTGAAGTCATATGGCCTTCTAGAGGAATAGAGAAGGGTCTCCCGGGCTATAAATGGTCCCTTGAAAAGGAGAGATTGGCTCTCGGCCGTGAGGCCGACACCTTTGTCCTCCACCGTGAGGACGGTTTTCCCTCCAGGCCCCGTCGCCACCTCAACGAGCACTTCTCCCCCATCAGGAGTATTCTCAACGGCATTGCGAACGAGTCCCTCCAAGATCTTTCTCGCCACTTCCCTTGGCAAGTAAACCGGGGGCGCCTCTTGGAACCTGGAGACGAGCCTGACCTTTCTGTGGGAAAACTTTTCCCCAATCTCCTCGAGGACTTCCGAGGCAAATCGGTCCAGAGAGATCACCTCCCTGGGCAGGGACACTAGGCCAAAGGCCTCCTGAATCCTCCTCCGTATCCTCTCAGTGAATCTCTCGTCTCCTGCTTCCAGGGCAACCAAGGCCTCTAGCTCCTCAGCGCACACTTGGAGGAGCCCTGTGAGAGTCCCTTGGATGGTGAAGTCCCTCTCTCTCATTATGTCCTCTATCTGGTATTGGATCTCCAGGAGACGGTCCAGATTCCTCTGAATTCTCTCGAGCGCTCTGAGGAACTGGGGGTCCCGACTGGAGGATCTCTTGGCCATCAAACTCACCGAAGCTGACATCACGGATAGGGGAGTTTTCAGTTCGTGGGAGAGGTGGTGGATGACCCTGTCCTTGGCCCTGTTGAGGCTCTGGACCTCCTCGTATGAGGCCTTGAGCTTCTCGGTGATCCTCGCATTCTCTATGGGGAATGCCACAACGCTCGCTATGGCATTCAAGGTGGCGAGGTCCCTGTGATCAAAGGGTCCTTCTTTCTTGTTCACCGCGCACAGGACCCCAATTATCCGGTCCTCGGCTCGGATGGGAACATCGAGCATATTCCGAGTGTTGTAGAGCGCTTGCTCGTCCACCTCCTTGAAGAATCTGGGATCTTTGGAGGTGTCCTCCACTATCATGGGTTGGCCTGTTCTCAGCACCTCCCCTGCAATTCCCTTGTCAGCTGGAAACCTTATGCCGGTCATTCTCATTCCGGTCTCTTGGTCGTCGTAGGAGGCAGCGGGGAAGTAGAACTCGTTTCTTTCCTCATCCACAAGGATAACCGAGGCGCCTTCCACCCCGAGGAGCTCTTTCACCTCCTTGGCTATGAAATGGAGGCGGTCCTCGAGCCTCCAGAATCTCGGGAGGGCCATGCTTATGCGAAAGAGGGCCTCGTTTATCCTCTCTGTCCTCTTCTGTTCGGTGACATCCCTGAGGATGACCACTTGACCTGACGGTTCCCCAGACTCCTCGTAAAAGAGAGCGCCACTCAATACCACTTCCCTGAGCCTTCCGTCCTTGGTGAGCCTCTGGGTCTCGAATCCCTGGATGATTTTCTCCACAAGGAGCCTTTTGAGCCCCATCCTGGCCTCTTCCTTGAGGTGCTCCGGGACAAAGGGGAGCTTTCTCCCCTCGAGCTCTTCCAGTGTCCATCCAAAGACCCTCACAAAGGCAGGATTGACATATGAGACAGTGTTGTCCATGTTGAACACCGCAACGGGATCTGGCATGAAATCGAGAAGGGTCCTGTATCTCCTCTGAGCCCTCTGGCTCTCGAGGAACTGCTCGTGGGCTCTTTTTTCCGACTCCCTCAGGGCCTTTTCAGCCAGACACCTCTCGGTTATGTCCCTGGCTATGCCCCTGAAGCCGATGCGCTCCCCTTGGTCGTTCCTCATGAGGTGGGCCGATACCTCCAGGACCCTGACCTCTCCGTTTTTCCTCCTGATCTCCCAGACGAGATCCGTCATCCCCTGGCCAGTGCGCCATATGGTGTTGAACTTCTCGAAGACAAACTGGGCATTCTCCTCATCCATGAACGCCCTGTAGTTTCGGCCCTGAATCTCGCTCCTGGAGTAGCCGAAGATCCGACACATGGCATCGTTGAAAAAGGTGAAATTCCCCCTGAGATCCACCTCGTAAAAACCGTCCGCGACCTCCTCTATGAAGACTCTATACCTCTCGGTATGGAGCCTCAGCTCCTCATCGCTCAGACCGCGCTGGACTGCGTCTTTGAGGTCAAGGCCGAATTCTTTGGGAATCTCTGACATGGGAAATGGGCCCTTCACCCTTCCATCTTCGAGGATCGGCCACGGTCCTCCATGAAAGCTCGATCAGTTGGGACTTCGCCTAGAGCCCTCAATTTGATGGCGCATTGCCTCTCCCTGGACATCAGGGGTGTGCCCCTAAATCCAGTCAGTGGCACCCGGCTTCTACCTTTTGAGCCATGATCCGGGCTAAAACATACACGATCCCGAACCCATCTATCAAGGACTCGAGGTATCATCCTGGAGAAAATCGCAACTGGGCTCAGGTGGATAGGGT
>JAPWUY010000282.1 GCA_028275295.1 Thermodesulfobacteriota bacterium
AGCCCAAAGCGAGAATAGGGTTCGCTGGACCTAGGGTCATAGAACAGACAGTGGGCCAGAGGCTACCACCTGAGTTTCAAAGGGCTGAATATCTCCTGGACAATGGTCTGATAGATGCCATAGTGCCCAGGACAGAGCTGAGAGGAAAGCTCAGGTCGATATTGAAGCTTCTGTGTGACCCAGTGAAGGCCTCCTGAGTCCGTGGGTCTAGAAAGCTTCCCGCAAAAGCCCTGGGGGAGAGAAGGACTCATCTGGAGAGGGTTATGGAGCTCGACTACAATGCCGCCATAGGATATCTTTTTGGCCTCCAGAGGATGGGCATAAAGTTAGGCCTGGAGAACATAAGGAGGGTGTTGGAGTCCATAGGGAATCCCCATGAGGGCCTCGTGGTAGTTCATGTGGGAGGATCTAATGGCAAGGGTTCCACGGCAGCTCATCTGGAGGCCATCCTCCTCAAGGCAGGAGTGAAAGTAGGGCTCTATACTAGCCCCCACTTGGTGCGTTTCACCGAGAGGATCAGGGTAAACCGCCAAGAGATCCTGGAAGAGGAAGTTGTCCGGTGGACAAGGAAGATCCTCGAGGCTTGTCCCCATCTCCTAGCTCAAGGGGGCCGGGAATCCCAAGTCCCCATCACCTTTTTCGAGTTCACAACCGCCATGGCCTTCGGCTATTTCGTTGAGAAGGGTGTCGATGTGGCGATCATGGAAGTGGGAATGGGTGGCAGGCTCGATGCAACCAATGTGTGTCATCCTGTTGTGTCTGTGATAACCTCAGTATCTCTAGAGCACCAGGATTACCTGGGAAAGACCCTCGTGGAAATAGCCAGAGAGAAGGCAGGGATAGTGAAACATGGGGTTCCAGTCATCTCAGGGGTCATCCACCCCGTGGCTCAAGGAGTGATAAGGGACGCATGCGTCCAGAGAGGGGCTCCTCTTTACCGACTGGGAAGGGAGATCAGTGCCAAGGGAAGCCCGTGGGATTTCAATTATCAGGGAATAAAGAGGGGCTTCAAGAAACTCAAGACCTCTTTGAGGGGCAAACATCAGGTGAGGAACGCTGCCATGGCCATTGCCGCAGCGGAGGTCTTGGCGGCAAGGGGATTCTCGTTGGAGGAGAGGGCCGTGAGGGAGGGATTGGAAGACGTCCATTGGCCAGGAAGACAACAGTACATTCAGGGCCCTCCGGCAATTCTCCTCGATGGTGCCCACAATCCCGAGGCCATGCGCTCCCTCTGTTCTTCCCTCAGAAAGGATTACAGATACTCCAGACTGAGGGTGCTCATGGGCGTCATGAGAGACAAAGATTACTTGAGAATGCTCAAGATGATAGTGCCCATGGCCCACGAGCTCGTCTTTTGCAAGCCAAACATGGAAAGGGCAGAGGACCCTTGGGTCTTGCAGGATAAGGCCTTGGCCCTCGGGGCCAGGGCGACGGTCTCGGAAACAGTGGAAAAAGGCCTCGAGGATCTGTTTCTCAGGGCCTCGAGGGAGGATCTCATATGCGCAACTGGCTCCCTTTTCGTTGTGGGGGAGGCCCTAGCTTACCTCGAGAAAAAAAGCTTGATATGAGAGGCAGGATGGAGATAAAGTATCCGGCCGAGGGCAGTTGAGTCCACAGGCAAAAGGGAGTGTCTCTCGAGATGAGAGCGGGGAGCCTGGCCAAGGGATTTTTGTTGGGTTTGTGGATATCCCTCTTCATTGCCCGCGGGGGCTTGGCCCTCACCATAGAAAAAGGCTCTCTTCCCAGGATCGACACAGATGAAGGAGCTCCCATCCATATAGAGGCCGACTCCATCACTTACGACAGAAAGCTGGATCAGTACATAGCGGAAGGCAACGTGGAGATCGTGAGGGCAGGGATGACCCTGAGGGCTCAAAAGGTGATATTGGACAACAGGACCAAACTCGCCATAGCCGAGGGAAAGGTGGAGGTCCTCCAGCAGACCACAAGGATCTGGAGCGACAGGTTGGAGCTTCAGATGGAAGAGCAAACGGGCCGGCTTCTCAATGCGACCCTTTACTTCGAACCTTACGAGACCACGATCACAGGCGAGGAAATAGAGAAGCTGGGAGAGGACCATTACAGGGTCAAGGGGGCCACATTGAGCTCCTGCCCAGGGCCCAATCCCGACTGGCGCTTCGCTGCAGATGAGGTGGAGATAAAGGTGAGTGGGGATGCGGTGGCAAGGGGCGCCACGTTTCAGGTTCGCAAAATGCCAGTCTTCTATCTGCCTTATCTGGTTTACCCCGCCTCCAGGGAGCGCAGAACTGGTTTCCTTCTGCCGGAGTACAGGTCCAACTCCAGGATAGGTTACGGCTTCTCCCTTCCCTTTTTCTGGGCAATAGGAGATAGCTACGACGCCACATTCACCGAGTCCTACTACACAAAAAGGGGCTTCCAACAGGGAGTTGAATTCCGCTATGCGCCGTGGGAATCCCTGAAAGGGACTGTCCAGGGAGAGTTCATCCACGACCAGGAGAAGATAGACTCCGCAATTGTGAGCAGAGGAGGTCCGAGGAAGGACACGGATAGGTGGCGTGTGGGAATGGAGCAGGAGGCCAATCTTCCTCTAGGCATGGTCTCCAGGGCCAAGGTGGATCTGGTAAGCGACAATTACTATCTCGAAGATCTCTCTCCGGACAACGATGAGAGGTTTCTCACATATCTCCCATCCGTAGTGAACTTGACAAAGAGATGGGATTCTTACCTTCTGGCTGGGGAAGTGAGGTACTTCAGGGATCTCGTTGCGCCCAAAGACGATAACGATTTCACTCCCCAGAGGCTACCCTCGATAATGTTCCACAGGATGCAGACCCCACTGGGGAGGTTGCCCGTTGATCTCGGATGGGCGAGCGGATTCGACCATTTCTGGAGGCCCGATGGGAGCAAATCAGAGGTAATGACTTTGGCCCCCGGTGCATCTTTGCCAATTCCACTAGGTCCCTTCCTCAAACTGATACCCTATGCCGGATGGAAGGAAGAAGTCTTCACGAGCCAAGATAGGGAACCGGACGGAGCATGGGGTCATCTCAGCACTTACACCTATGGAGTATCTCTCAGCACAGAGCTTTTCAGGTCTTATCCCGTGGGGTCGAGTGGAAGTGACATATTCAAGCACACTATCCAGCCCGAGGTGGGCTTCCAGGGCACGGGGCGTTTTTCCTCCGGTGACTTTCCTTGGGAGTTCTTGGATAGGACCCCTTCTGACAAGGTGGTTTATGTGGGTCTCACACAGTTTCTCACGAGGAGGATGGTTAAGCCAGATGGGTCCTTGTCCTACAGAGAGTGGGCCAGGCTGAGGATAGTCCAGCCCTTCAGCCTGAGGGAACAGTTCAAGGATTTGGACGAGCTCGACGAGGAGAGACATCCATGGAGACCCTTCAGGGCTGAGCTGGATTTGAGGCTTTTGGAGGAGGAGGAGGGAAGGACGGAGTCCGAGATTCGCAAGGGGATCTGGGCTGAACCCAGACAGTTTTTGAACCTGAAGTTCAGGAACGAGTACAACTGGTACGAGGACGAATTCAACGAGCTGTCCGTAACGCTCCACGGAGCAGATGGCCGGGGAGACGAACTGGCCCTCTCTTACGGCTGGGGAAAGAGGCTCAGGGGAACTGGGGAGAGGGTGAAGTTCGTTCAGGCCAATGCCGCTATCCGAACCCTTCCATTCCTGGACCTTCTGGGTCATGCTTGGTACAATCAGGATGAGGAAAGATTTTCCCGTTACGGATACGGTCTTCTGCTCCATCCCAGTTGCTGGGCCATCAGGTTTACCCACACAATAGAGCCTGGATTTGGAGGTAGAGTGACGGATCATTCCTTCAGACTTCAGGTGTATCTGCTGGGACTGGACCGGGTGGCGGCTTTCTGAGGTGCGAGTGAAGATTGACAGACTCGGCGGGCTGGTGGCAAAATAAAAGTTCTTGGTTCGCAAAAAGCGGTGGAGGGAGAATTACGGGGTTATGAAGACTAAGAGAACCAAGGCATCCGAGATCCAGAGATCTTGGCTTCTTGTAGACGCCCAGGATCGTCCCCTAGGAAGGGTTGCCAGCGAGATCGCCAAGCTTCTCA
>JAPWUY010000283.1 GCA_028275295.1 Thermodesulfobacteriota bacterium
CCTCGGCCAACCCATTTCCTCCACCATTGCGGGAAATATGACCGCGAAACCGTATCTGGCTCCGTATCCCAGGGCATAGGTGAGGGTCCCCACCGCCACTATCCACCATCCGTAGAAGAGCTTAGGGGCTCTCACCTGCTCGGGACCTCTCTTGGAGGGTCTTCCTCTCCCTCTTCTTCCAGAGGGAGTCTGATGGTCACAATGGTTCCACCCCCAGGTCTCGGCCTCATGGTCATATCCCCACCATGATCTCCCACTATCTTCCGGCAGAGGGGAAGGCCGAGGCCCGTGCCTCCTGGTTTAGTGGTGAAAAAGGGCTGGAATAGGTCCTCCACCTTGTCCTCGGGGATGCCCTTCCCATCGTCCTCCACGGTTATCTCCACGTGCCCCTCGCTTCCCTGAGCGGCCTTCACCAATATATTGCCTCTTTTCTCCATCGCCTCGAGAGAGTTCTTGATGAGATTCACCAAGACCTGTCTCAATTTCTCCCTGTCGGCCCGAACCACGGGATCTCCTTCCACTGACACGTCCACCCTCACTTCCCGGCAGATCTCCGAGTCCCTCAGGATGGATATCTCGCCTTCCAGAAACGGTCCCAGGTGCAATCTCTCCCTGTTGAGCCTCAAGGGTTTTGAGAAGTCCTGAATCTCCTCCAGGAGGCCTTCTAGCCTCTTGACTTCACCGGCTATTATCTCAAGCTTTTCCCTTTGGCCGTGGGAAAGCCCCGATTCCCTCAAGAGGGACCTAGCGAAGCCCCCTATGACCACAAGGGGGTTTTTCACCTCGTGGGTCACAAAGGAAAGGGCCCTCCCGATGGAGGCCAGCCTCTCGTTCTGGAGGAGCTTCCTCTCCATGGCCTTCACCTCGCTCATATCCCTCATCATGGCAGTCATGAGGAGGTGGCCTCCAAGCTCTGCCACCGAGAAGGAGATGCTGATGGGGAATTCCTCTCCACACCTCCTCTCCGCTGTCAAGTCCACCGTGTGATCTATGAACTTGCCCCTTCTCGTCTCCACATACCTGCGCACGTACTCCCTGTGTCTATCCTTGTGGGGCCTCGGGATGATTATGCTCAGGTCCTGGCCCATTACCTCTTCCTTGGAGTATCCGAACATCTCCTCCGCCGCTTTGTTGAAAAAGACTATTCTGTGAGACTCATCTATGGTGACCACTGCATCCCTGGCTGTCTCCACAACTCCCTTGTACTTGACCCCTTCCTGAGCCACGGTGCACAGTTCACCCATCAAATCCGTCACCTCTTTGGGGATCAGGATCGTCCCTGGAGGTAGCTCCTTTAGGGGGACCGTAGCTCTCCCCTCGAAATCCAGGACCAGGTCAATGGCTGCGGATTCCTTCACTTCCTTCCAAGAGGAGAACACGCGGGGAGAGTGTGCAGTTCTGAAAAGGAGCCCCTCGTCCACCGGGCCCAAAATTCCCACAACTCTCGGCGACCTGGAGGCCTTGCTCCACGTGTCCCAGAGGCACTCGGCTGCTGAGTTCCATCCCAAAAAGATGGCATTCAAGATCTTCTCCATGGATCCTCTGCTCCCCTTCTGAGAAAAGTTCCCATCTCAACTTACCACGAAGATCCCACACCTTCACCCCCCGCGGTTCCCTCGACCCTGGAAGGATTCCTTTCCCATCACAGGTGGAAGGAATAGTGCTCTCGGAAGCCTCAGGACAGGAGACGAGGACCCCATCCCCTTGGAGGCCTCCTATGGGCAGTGGGCTCAAGATGATCCCGTCTTCGAGGGTCCGCTCAAAAATCTTCTGCTCAAAGGTCGTCCAGGGGGTTCTTCTTTTTCTTGAGGCCTTCTCTTAACTGTCGCTCCAGATCCGAGAAGAGATCCTTCTTCTTGCTCTCGTGAGACTCCACGATCCTCTCGAGCTCCTTGTGCTTGAGCTCCATCTGTTCCTTTAGTTGCTGAAGCTCTCTCTCGAGGGAAGAGGCCTTTTCCTCCTTTGGCAGCTCCTCCAATCTCAAGTGATCCCTCAGATAAACCCTCTCCCCAAAGGCGGCCTCAACGACCTCCACGACCCCCATCCTGGCCAGTCGATTGCAAAGATAGTGCCCGAGCTCGGGCGCTATGCCCAAAAGCTCGCAAATTTCTTTGACCGAGGGAGGTCTCCTGTTCCTGTACGAGAGAAGCCTCAGGGCAGCCACAAAGAGATGACCTTGATCGTAGAGATTCTCCATCTCGGCCATAGTGGGAGTGATTTTAGCTCTCTTCCCCTTTCATGTCCATGGTGTGGAGGGGTCCTCCTTGCGTGAAAGACCAAATGTCGGGAGAGAGACCTTCCAGGAGAAGCTCCGTTCACAGTGGGACCTAGCACCTCCTTTCAGGGCCGCGCCTCCTCAGATCCTTTTGTCGAAAGACCTCTCCTTCGCATCTTGTCCTGGATGGTAGGTATGGTGCATGCTGTCTAGTGTAGGTCCAAAGAAACTGGCAACGAGGGGTTTTCCATGGCGAAGTATGAGTGTCCTTGGGAGAGGGAAGTTCAGGAGTTGGGAAGGAAGATCTTCGATGCGGTTGGGGAGGAGAAGCCCTCTGTCTTCCGCAAGGATTATTGGAGCGGCAAAGTGATCGACTGGTGCATGGAAAATCAGGCTTTCAAGACACAGATGTTTCGCCTGATAGACGTTCTCCCCTCTCTCAAATCCTCGAGGCAGGTGGCGCAGCATCTGAGGGAGTATTTATCGGCCAGCGCGGTTGAGGTCCCCCAAGTGCTCCAGTGGGCAATCTCCTCCATGGCCGCCAATCCACTGACCGCACCCATTGTTGCACAGCAGATAAGGAAAAACGTTGAGGACCTGGCCCGCGAATTCATAGTGGGAGAGACCCCCAGGGATGCCATTTCGAAGCTGAGGCTCCTGTGGTCACAGGGGTTTTTCTTCACCGTCGATCTTCTGGGCGAGGCTGCAGTGAGCGAGAAGGAGGCCGAGGAGTACGTGAGGAGGTACATGGAGGTGCTCGAGATACTGGCGGCCGAGACGACCCAGTGGCCACCAACTCATCCGGAAAAGGAAAGGGAGTTTCCAAGGTTGAGCATTTCCCTGAAGCTATCTTCCCTCTACTCCAAAATGGACCCTGTGAATTTCGAGGGATCCATCTCCAAGCTCAAGGAAAGGCTTCGCCCCATCTTCAGGAGGGCCTCGGAGTTGGGGGGCTTCGTCAACATAGACATGGAGAATTTCTCCCTTCGGGAGCTTACGACCTCCACCTTCATGAACTTACTGGAGGAGGACGAGTTCCGTTTTTCCCCCGGAGCAGGGATAGTGGTTCAGACCTATCTCAAGGATTACAAGGACCATCTGGATAGGCTAATAACTTGGGCCTCGGAGCTCAAAAGACCCATCACACTGAGGCTGGTCAAGGGAGCGTACTGGGATTACGAGAAAGTCGTTGCCATGACAAACAATTGGCCTCTTCCGGTTTTCACCCAAAAGGGCCAGACAGACGCTGCATTCGAACAGGCGACGAGAACCTGTCTCGAGCACTACCCCTTGATAAGGACTGCCATAGCCACCCACAACATCAGGTCCATTGCCCACGGCCTTGTATGCGCGGAGAAAATGGGGCTGAGGAAGGAAGCCGTGGATATCCAGATGCTCTACGGCATGGCAGAGCCAATAAAAAGAGCCCTAGTGCAGATGGGTTACCGCGTGACAGAGTATTGTCCCATAGGGGATCTGGTTCCGGGAATGGCCTACCTGGTGAGGAGGCTCTTGGAGAACACATCCAACGAGTCCTTCCTTAGGAAGAGCTTCGCCGAGGGTCTCTCGGCAGAGGAGCTCATGGCTCCTCCTCAGGCAATGGAAGAGAGTCAGGCCGAGCCTGTGGCATCGGACCGTTACAGAAGGGAGCCCCCGATCAATTTCGCGATTGCTACCCAGAGAGAATCCTTTGCCAGGAGCGTGATCTCGGTAGCCAAGAGCCTTGGGAGGATTCACCCCATTTTTGTCGACGGCAAGAAAGTGAGAACCAACCGAAAGATCGCCTCCCTCAATCCTGCAAGGCCCCATGAGAAAGTTGGGTACACCTTTTTGGCAACG
>JAPWUY010000285.1 GCA_028275295.1 Thermodesulfobacteriota bacterium
CCTGCACCTCGCATGACTTGGTCTTGAGCTCGAGCATCGCCTTGGGAAGGGTGGAGAAGAAGTCCACGAGAAGATGGCTCACTGGGAAAATCCCCTCGAGGGCCAAACTGTCACCTAGCTCTCCAGTTCCTATTCTCACAACTCCTCTTGCCCTCTCAGTGAACTGGGCAGCCTCATGGAGGGCATCCTCCACATTCATCATCAATTGAATCCCGTCGGTCTTGAGATATGCTCTGAGAATGCAATACTCGCAACCAAAGGGGCATCCCAGTATCACATTCAGGACAAAGTAACCACAGCAGATGTAGTTTCTGGTCCCGGGACATGGCTTGAGGAATCTACCCCTATGTCTCCGAAGCCGAATACTCACATCCTTGGAACTTAGCCCCCCTTTTTCAAATCTCAGGAGAATCTCCTCTGTCCTGGGATCTTCCCTGCACTCTGGATCCACTATGAGCTCCAAATCCATCCTCCGCGGCCTAGAGGATACGTTGAGCCTTTTTCCATGATATACCCCTCGAGGTTCCATTGCCAAAACCCCCCTTCCCTTTCCCATTGGCTCCGCCGGCCTGGTCCATGCCACGAGCCTTAGGCCGTAAGCCCCCGGCATCACGCGGAAGGGAGGGTTTTGGCGGAGGGGCGCGGTCTCCGCGCCCGCGTTGCAAGGCCGAACTAGCGCCGTGGCATTCCATTTCCGCCCGGTGGGGGCGCGAGAGGCGGGTGGCCTACCGGGGATATGTCTGGCTCAAACCCGAAGTTTCCTTCACGGGCGTGCGGAGCCCGCCCCTCCGCGGGGGTACAATACAAGCTAGGATGACTTTGCGGGGGAAGGCCCGGAAGTAGCGCGAAGGGCGGTTTCTCGGAGGGACGCACTCTGTGCGTCCGCATGGCAAGGGCGTGCTCAAGCCGAGGCATAACATGATCATCGGGGGCGAAGGAACGCGTGGCGGCCTAATGGGGCGATCCCCGGGTGGAAGCGAAGCCTCGTTTGCGGGCGTGCGGAGCCCGCCCCTCCGCGGGGGGCCGGCCGAGGGTATCCGGCCTTGAGAGATGAGGCCCCGAGAATGCGCGGGAGGCGGTTTTCTCGGAGGGATGCGCTCTGCGCGTCCGCAAATACGGATCGGATGCGAACCGAGTCATCTCGTGGTTACCGGAGGTAGGCGAAGAGCAGGTGGCCTAATTGGGGGTTGCCTTTTGGTGAAACCCAGTCATTGGTTTGCGGGCGTGCAGAGCCCGCCCCTCCGCGGGGGACCGTCCAAGCTAGGATGGCCTTACGGGGGCAAACCCGAGGACGGCGCGAAAGGCGGTTTTCTCGGAGGGACGCACTCTGTGCGTCCGTTTGGCAAGGCTGGACGTAAACCGAGGGAGGTCGTGGTTAGGGACGAGTTGGCGAGAGGCCAGTGGCCTAGCGGGGTCATGCGAGGCTGAGGCCAACGGTTTCATTGCGGGCGTGCGGAGCCCGCCCCTCCGCGGGGGGACCGTCCAAACTAGGATGGCCTTACGGGGGCAAACCCGAGGACGGCGCGAAAGGCGGTTTTCTCGGAGGGACGCACTCTGTGCGTCCGCATGGCAAGGGCGTGCTCAAGCCGAGGCATAACATGATCGTCGGGGGCGAACGAACGCGTGGCGGCCTAATGGGGCGATCCCCGGGTGGAAGCGAAGCCTCGTTTGCGGGCGTGCGGAGCCCGCCCCTCCCTGGGGGGCGCTAGCCTGGGTGAGAGGCCTTTTGGGGAAAACCCAGGGATAATGTGGAGGGTGGTTCTCTCGGAGGGGCGCGGTCTCCGCGCCCGAGTGGCTAGGCCCGACGTGTTCCGATACACATCGTTACCTCCGGAGAAGGGAGGTTGTATACAGAGTTTTCGAAGGAGCTAGGGATAAATAGACTAGATCTCAGGATACTAGCTTCCGAAAAACTAGCTCCAATTCCGATGGGATAGAGGCCGCAGGTGGGGGGAGGAGGATCTCCGGCTGTCCTCTCGGTTGACAGATCGTAGCAGAATGTGGTATGAGACGAGTGGGGGACGAAGGGGAATCGCTTAAATCTCTCACTTAGCAGAAAGGGCTTTGGCCACAAGCTCTCTCCGGGGTGGCCAGGCAAAGGTCGATTTGTGCGAAGGCCAGGTGAGGATAGAGGGTGAAGCCAGGGGCTTCCCTGAATCTTTTGACCAGAAGGAGGTGCGCTCATGAAGATCAGGAAGGTGGGTGTTTTGGGTTGTGGGTTGATGGGCTCTGGGATCACGCAGGTTTGCGCTGAGGCGGGATACGAGACCGTGGTTTTGGAAGTGGAGCAGAGGTTTTTGGACAAGGGTTTCGCCTCTATAGAGAAGAATCTCTCGAGGGCCGTGGAGAAGGGCAAGATCACCCAGGAGGCCAAGGCCAAGACCTGGTCCCTCATCAAGGGAACCCTCAACATAGAGGACCTCAAGGACTGCGACCTCATAATAGAGGCGGTTGTCGAGGACCTGAAGGTGAAAAACGAGATGTTCTCGAGGCTCGATTCCCTGTGTCCCGAGCACACGATCCTGGCCTCCAACACATCGTCTCTCACTATCATGGCCATGGCAGCATCGACCAAGAGGCAGGACAGATTTTGCGGCCTCCATTTCTTCAATCCCGTTCCCGTGATGAAGCTCGTGGAGGTGGTCAGAACCATAGCGACTAGTCAACAGACCATAGATACCTGTTTCGAGTTCTGCAAGAGCATAGGCAAGGAGCCAATCCTCGCCAAGGACAATTCCGGTTTCATAGTGAATCTCCTCCTGGTGCCCTATTTGCTGGATGCCATAAGGGCTCTGGAGCAGGGTGTCGCTTCGATAGAGGACATAGACAAGGGAATGGTCCTGGGATGCAATCACCCCATGGGCCCGCTGACCCTCCTGGATTTCGTGGGGCTCGACACCACTTACAACATAGCCAACATCATGTTCGAGGAATACAGGGAGAAACGCTATGCGCCTCCGCCTCTTCTCAAGAAGATGGTGCTGGCAGGCTATTACGGGAGGAAATCAGGTAGAGGCTTTTACGAT
This sequence comes from Thermodesulfobacteriota bacterium, assembly GCA_028275295.1. GTDB lineage: Bacteria > Desulfobacterota > Desulfocorpusculales > Desulfocorpusculum > Desulfocorpusculum > JAPWUY01. The sequence continues at coordinate 3,027 of JAPWUY010000285.1, forward strand.
TACTCCGGAGAGAAACCAGTGCCTGTGGACCTGGGTATCTGAGTCCGAGGGGACGGGACAAGGAGGAAAAGGGGAAGATGAAGGAGATTCTTTCTGGAAATGAAGCTGTGGCGAGGGGGGCTTACGAGAGCGGCGTGAAGGTCGCGAGTGCCTATCCTGGCACCCCAAGCACCGAGATATTGCAGAACTTGGCCAAATACGAGGGGGTCTATGCCGAATGGGCGCCCAACGAGAAGGTGGCCTTCGAGGTGGGCATAGGAGCCTCAATGGCTGGAGTGAGGGCACTCGTTGCCATGAAGCATGTGGGGCTCAATGTGGCAGCGGACCCCTTCATGACCTTCGCATATACAGGGGTGAATGCGGGATTTCTCCTAGCATGTGCGGACGATCCGGGAATGCACAGTTCCCAGAACGAACAGGACAACCGATTCTTCGCCCGCTTCGCCATGGTACCCCTTTTCGAGCCCAGCGATAGCCAAGAGGCCAAGGACATGGTGAGGATAGCCTTGGAGGTGTCGGAGGAGTACGACACCCCATCCATGTTGAGACTCACCACTAGGGTGTCCCATGCCAAGGGGATCGTGAGGCTGGGCAAGCCCGTGGATGTCGCCTCGAGGGCTTTTGCGAGGGACAGGAAAAAGTTCGTGATGATACCGGCTTACGCCCGTATAAGGCATCCCCTGGTCTTGGAAAGGGTAAACAAGCTCAAAGCCCTATCCGAGAGGACCCCTCTCAACAGGATAGAATGGGGGAAGACCTCAGTGGGGATCATAACAAGCGGGGTGTCATACCTCTACGCCAAAGAGGTATTGCCCGAGGCATCCTTCCTGAAATTGGGCATGACCTTCCCCCTCCCGGAAAGGAAGATAAGGAGATTCGCCTCGAGAGTGAAAAGGGTGATAGTCATCGAGGAGCTCGAGCCTTTCCTGGAAGAGCAGATAAGGGCCATGGGAATTTCAGTAGAGGGGAAGGAGTATTTCCCCAGGATAGACGAGTTCTCCCCGGATATCG
>JAPWUY010000284.1 GCA_028275295.1 Thermodesulfobacteriota bacterium
TTACCAGGGGAAGGTGAGTCTTCTGAATGGCTCTGCATAGGGGACACCCACCCTCTTTCCCGCTTCCTCGAATCTCAATCTCAAGAACTTTTCCATTTGCTCAGGGTCCGCTACCTGGCTTCTGTGGGAGAGAATGGCCTTTATCTTGAGGTCCATTACATGGGTTATATCCTGCCAAAAATTCGGGCTCTGGGTCCCGAAGAAGAGCATTTCCCTCACCTTGTGGGGCGCGAGCCCTTCTGCCAGAAGCTCAGGAAAGAAATGCGGATTTCCGCTTGCTGGGTAGACAGCATCGAAGACAGCTTCAGAGACTGCCCTGTGGTCCCTGTGGCTCACATACGGGTTCTCGAAAGATCTGTTCCCAGGGTCGTGACACAGAATCACATCGGGTCTCAGTCTCCTGATGCATCTCACGAGAGTCCTTCTCAGATCGACGTCATTTTCCAGGCTTCCATCCTCGAAGCCCAGAAAATGAACATCCGAAACCCCAATTACCCTCGCCGCCTCCATCTGTTCTTCTTGCCTCGTGCGGGCCAAAAGATCGCGGTCCATAGATGGATCATCGCTACCCTTGTCTCCACTTGTGCAAATGACATAGGAGACTTGGCTGCCACCCTTTGTCCAGAGAGCAACTGTCCCTGCACAGCCAAAATCCAGGTCATCGGGGTGGGCAGCCACAACTAAAACCCTGGCTGGGACTGGGAAGACCTTCTCCACTTGGTTGCACGACTCCTTGTCATCCGTTGAGCTTGGCCAGTTTATCACGTACCATGGGGTTGTGGAAAGGGAGGGACGGATGGTCCATGGGGTGAGAGAGCGAGCTTCTCTGCATCGAAAGAGAGCTTCCCATCTGGCGACTTCGAGGGTTTTGGGTTGGACCTTCATTTTCACGATCTCTCTCTTCTCCGATCTCTGGGCTGAGAACCGAAACAGGGCGTTCTTTTTCAATACCTATTCCGATTTCCTGAGGGGAGATCACTGGCAGTGGATATCTTCAGAGGAGGTGAGCAGGCGTCTCTATGTCTATCCAGAGAGATTCCGCGTCATGGGGATGGGCAACGTGAGCTGGCCCGAGAGGATGTCTGAGACCATAGTGGAAGGAACCATAAAGAGGATAAACTATCGCTGGGCCGACCCTGAATACCCTTACAAGCTTAAGAACATCCAGGATGGTCCCTTCCCATGGCTTCACGTGGCAGTTGTGGACCCCGACACAGTTCTCGAGGCCAGATTGGAGAAAACCCCTGATCTCCACAGATCCCTGATGGAGAAGTTTCGTAGAGAGGGGATCGAGATGTGCGCTGTGGAGGTTGAGGCCGAGACAAAGCACGTGGAGTACACTGTCACGTACAGGATCCCCAAGACAGGACTGGATCTCAGTGTGGAGCAGGGAAGGGCGGCCTATTTTCGGGCCTTTCAAGACGAGGGGGACTCCATCTGGACAATGAAGGGGATTTACATCGACGAGACCGTGGCTCCCAGCTGTGGAATTCCCCCAGGTCAGCCCCTCATGCTCGTTGGTTACAACCAAGGGACCCTGCACGCTGGGTTGATAAAGATGGCGAGGATTCAAGGGGCGACGGTTCGGTATTATCCGGTAAAGAAGTTCGAGATCTTCAAGAGCGACCTCACGGTCTCGGACATTAGGGTCCACGAGGACAGGGTCACAGTGGAGGTCCGAAACGAGGGATCTTTGGTGGCTGAGCATGTGAAATTGAGACTGAGCTTTCCCGACACTGGGAAAGAGCTCGAGGCCGTGCTGCCCAGGATAAATCCCCAGGGCGAAATATCCATAAGGTTCAACGTGAAAGCGGGCCCATCTGACAGGACTATCGTGGCTGTCGTGGACCCGGAAGATCAGATTGCGGAATCGAACGAGGCCAACAACAAAAGGGAGAGAAAAGTGGGCCTTTTTGGCTGGTGATTTCCCTCGAGCTCCGTCAAGCGGGCTTCTGAACTCGTCCTGACCTTATGCACCTCGTGCAGACCTTCATGCGCCTCACTCGGCCATTTTCCACTACCCTTATCTTCTGGAGGTTTGGTAGCCAGATGCGGACAGTCTTCCTGTTGGAATGGCTCACATTGTGGCCGTACTGAATTCCCTTGTTACATATCTCGCAACGTCTCGACATTGGTCAGGGCCTCCACGCGACGAATCTCGAATTTTCGATTTTAGGCCATCCTCCCAAAAATTACAATCCCTCAATCCACAAACACCACCCTGGGCCTAGAATCCGTGGCCCTCACTTCCCCAATGAGGAAGGCCTTCTCGTTGAGCCTCTCAAGCTCACCCATCACCCTGTCCAACGAGTCTCGGTGCAAGATCAGTATCATCCCTATCCCATTGTTGAAGACCCTCATCATCTCATCCTCCTCGATCCTTCCCCTTTCCCGGATGATTCTGAAGATGGCCGGAACCTCCCATGTGCCCCTCTTTATCACCACTTCGCATCCTCGAGGGAGCACTCTCGGGATGTTCTCCACCATCCCTCCTCCTGTTATGTGGGCCATGGCCTTTACGGTCACTTTCTGTATGATGGACAAAAGGGCCTTCACATATATCCTGGTGGGGACGAGGAGTTCTTCCCCCAGGGTTTTGCCCAACTCGGGCACGTACCTATCGAGTTTCCATCTGAGCCTTTGGAGAAAGAGCTTTCTCACCAGGGAATAACCATTGGAGTGGAGTCCGCTAGATGCAAGCCCCAAAACCACATCTCCTGGCCTCACCCCCGAGCCATCCACTATGGAGGCCTTCTCCACGATCCCCACGCAGAAGCCAGCGAGATCGTAATGTCCTTCCCTGTACATCCCAGGCATCTCAGCTGTCTCCCCTCCTATAAGGGCACAGCCCGCCATGGAACACCCCTCCACTATTCCCTCCATGACCCTCGTTGCCACATCTAGATCCAGTTTGCCTGTGGCAAAATAATCGAGGAAAAAAAGGGGCTCAGCCCCTTGCACGACCACATCATTTGCGCACATGGCCACAAGATCCACCCCGACTGTGTGGTGGACACCTGTGAGAAACGCTATCTTGAGTTTGGTCCCAACCCCATCTGTGGAGGAGACCAAAACTGGCTCCTTCCACTTCCCTGGCAAAATGGAAAAGAGAGCGCCAAAACCACCGACTCCGGCCAGAAGTCCGGGCCTGTTAGTCCTCGAAGCAATGGATGAGATTCTTCTCACGAGTTCCCCAGCGGCATCTATGTCTACCCCCGATTTCTTGTAATCGAGTCTCTCCATCTCATGACCTCCGGGCTTTTTTCCTTTTTGGCGCATCCGCTCCCGAAAGGGAGCGACCTTTGGGCCGACCGTCTCTGTGGGACCCAAAGGAAGATAGACCATTGGGGGTGGGAGAGTCAAACTCTCCCTGGGGGCCAATCTCCTTGATGGGATCCAAATGGATCGCCTGGGGCTTTGAGCTTTGGATTCATGTTTTGACAAAGGAGAGGGCTTGGCGTTAAATGTAATGGTCAGTCTGCGAAGAGCTCAGAGAAGAAATCAACCATGGGAGGGAGGCACAAATTGTCGAGAATTTCCCAAGACGGCTTTCAGAGGGTCAACAGACTTCCGCCTTATGTGTTCGCCATAGTGAACGAGCTAAAGCTCCAGGCCAGACGCAGAGGCGAAGACATAGTGGACCTGGGGATGGGGAATCCCGATCTGCCGACCCCGCGGCACATTGTCCAGAAGGTCATAGAGGCTACCAGGAATCCCAGGAACCACAGGTATTCGGCCTCGAGGGGGATTGCGAAGCTCAGAGCTGCCATCTGCGACTGGTACAGGAGAAGGTACGATGTGGAGCTGGATCCAGAGACAGAAGCCATAGTGACCATGGGGGCTAAGGAAGGTCTGGCTCACTTGGCCCTTGCGGTCCTGGGGCCAGGGGATGTGATCCTTTCTCCCAACCCCACTTATCCCATCCATCCCTACTCAGCGATAATAGCGGGTGGGGATGTGAGGAGCATACCACTTAGCCAGGACAGGGATTTCTTCGAGGATCTCCAAGCTGCTGTGAGACTCACCTGGCCTCATCC
>JAPWUY010000286.1 GCA_028275295.1 Thermodesulfobacteriota bacterium
TATGCGGAGCAGCCAAGGACCAGTTTCAGAAGATCTGAAGAGGGCTCGGGGCCTCGGCAAAGGGTCCTCTGTTCTCCCCATGGCTGAGGCCCGAGAACCTCCATCCAGGAGATCACTGGACCCTTTTTTCCCGCACCTGTGGGAGGAGATGAAAACCTCCCACGGGTGAGCTGCGGCCGTCCGGGAGGCAATCTTTCGAGGGGCAAAGCCATGGCGCGGAAGTACGCGGTAGTGGGATGCGGTGTCGCTGGAGTCACGGCCAGCCAATTCATCAGGGAGACGGATGAGCGAGGGGAGATAAGGATATTCACGGACGAGAAGTATCCATTCTACAGTCGCATGAGGCTTCCCGAGGTTGTGGCGGGAAGGACCGATCCGGAAAGGCTCTTTCTCAAAGGGTTGGAGTGGTTCAGGGAGATGGGGATCCACTTCCACCCCCAAGAGCCCATTGAGAAATTGAGCTTGAATCCCCTTGGACTGATATCATCCAAGGCTCACTACGAGGCTGACACGATTCTTTTGGCAACAGGGGGGCATGCCTTCCTTCCTCCCCTTCCAGGGGCTGAGAGCCAAGGAGTGATGACCCTGAGGAGCATGGACGATGCCATACGAATAAGGGACAAGCTCGGCCAGGTCTCCCGGGCTGTGGTAATAGGTGGTGGACTTCTGGGCCTTGAGTTAGCGAATGCCGTGAGGCTCAGGGGAGTGCAAGTGACAGTGGTCGAGGTCTTCGACAGGCTTCTTCCCAGACAAACTGATCCCATCGCTGCTCGATTTCTTCAAAAGAGCCTGGAGGATATGGGTCTGAGCTTCCATCTGGGGGTACCTCCCCAAGGGATCGACTCCGCAAACGGCAGGGCAACGGCCTTAATCCTCCAAGACGGAACTCGATTGGAGGGGGAGTTGTTTCTAGTCTCTGCCGGGGTGAGACCCAACTCCGAGCTTGCCCGAGAGGCCGGCCTGAAGGTGGACAAAGCCATTGTCGTGAACGACAAGATGGAGACCTCAGCCGCAGGTATCTATGGGGCTGGAGACTGCATCGAACACAGGGGGGTTTACTACGGAATTTGGCATGCATCCGAAGAGCAAGGGAGGGTGGCTGGAACCAACATGGCAGGAGGCGATGCCACATACACCGGGAGCTTGATGAGCAACCAGCTCAAGGTGGTGGGAATAGATATGATCGCAGCGGGGGATATAGATCCCGAGGGCAAGCTGGAAAGCGAACAGAGACAGGACCCGAACCGGAGGGTCTACAGGAAGATAGTGTACAAGGGGGATGCCATAGCGGGGCTTCTGCTTCTAGGAGACATTTCCGGCCACACCCGTCTTCTCAAGGCCATGAAACAGTCCCTCGAGCTCGGAAACTTGAAGGGTTCTTTGCTGGATAATATCGACAAGATTCCCCTCTGAAAGCCCCCCAGATCACGATTTTTCCGGAAGCCCTTTCCCAGCTTCCACTCCCGATCCTCTCCCTGAAGCCAGTATCAGGTCCCAAATGGAAAGGGAGAGATTCCCCTGCGAACCCGTCCTTGTCCGAAAAAAGCTCCCCTCTTCCCGGGAGCCATGGACCCTGGCGCGCCTGCGCACCCCCGTAAGCCAGGGGATGGGTTTCCATCTCACATCCACTTCATGAAGTGTTCCTCGTATTGCCTCTCCAGTGTCTCTTTGTGATGAAGCTCTTCTTGGGCCAGTTGGGAGAAGGTTGGTTCGAGAGGTGTGCCTGAGTAATTATCAGCCATTGTCCTGTAGAGGTTGTAAGATGCGCTTTCGTTTTTCATGGCGAATATCATCACTTCTTGGGGAGAACTCTGAGGGCCCAGGGGCTCTGCCACGAAGACATCGCTCAGGTGGAGATCCTTTACAGGCTTCTTTCCCACTATCCCTTCGACCTTGCCCTCTTCCAGGGCCTTCTCGAGCATATTCCGGTGGCCAAGTTCCTGATCCGCTAACTCTTGAAGGAGGGTTTTAGCCCCTGGATCCTTGACCATTTCCCTGAACATCAAGTAAAGGTCCCTGGCGTCCTGTTCCTTCCTTATGGCGAAGTGCAGCACATCCCTGAGATTCTCGAAGACCATGGCCTACCTCCGTCTCATTATTGGGGCCCTGCCTCTTTCCTTTCCTCGGCAATCCAGGTCTGACCCTTGCCAAGGAGCCGGCTTTCTGTCCAGAATACAGCCTGTATCGTCAGTGTCAAGCTCCACGATGGACTGGAAGAGATCCCAAGTGTCAGTGGTGATTCCGACTCATAACAGAGGGGCAATGCTCCGAGAAGCACTGGAGTCTGTCCTAGCGCAGACCCTAGCTCCTTCCGAGATCATCGTGGTGGATGATGGATCAACGGACAACACACCCGAGATAGCCACACGATTGGGCAACAAGATCAAGTACATATATTCCCCTCCAAGGGGAGTGAGCCACGCCAGGAACCTGGGATGGCGTTCGGCTGGGTCTCCCTGGATAGCTTTCTTGGATTCCGACGATCTATGGCTGCCCAGGAAACTGGAAAGGCAACTCCAGTGTCTTGCCCAGGATCCAGGAGCTGCAGCTTGCTATACGGATGAGATCTGGATTCGCAACGGGAAAAGGGTGAACCCTTGCAAGCACCACGCCAAGTACTCGGGATGGATCTTTCCTCACTGTTTGCCAAGGTGCATCATAAGCCCCTCTTCTGTTCTGGTAAGAAGGGAGATACTGGAAGAGCTAGGCGGTTTCGACGAGGAGATGGAGGTCTGCGAGGACTACGACCTATGGCTGAGGCTCACGGCAAGATACCAGGTGGTCTATCTCGAGGAGAAGCTCATCGTCAAAAGAGGTGGCCACCCGGATCAGCTGTCGAGAAGATTTTGGGGCTTGGACAGATTCCGTATTCGATCCCTCATCAAGATAATAGAGGACAAGACCATAAGGGACGAGTACCGCTTGGCTGCTTTGGGAGAACTCAGGCGAAAATGCGCGATCTATGCCCAGGGTGCCATGAAGAGGGGAAAGGTGGAAGAGGCCAGGTACTATTTTTCCCTGCCCTCTCTCCTGGAGAATTCGTTGAGGAGGGAGCAACTTGGGAGCTATTGAGAAAGTTGACCTGGGCGATCTGGACCTCTCGGACCTCACATATTGCTCGAGCTTGGATAGGGACACTGGGCCTCTTTTGTCCTCTGTGGAAAGGGTGGGGCTCATAGTCCCTCCGAGGGTGCAGGAGAGGGATGGGAGGCTAGTCATAGTGAGTGGTTTTCTCAGGGTCCAGGCTGCGGTTCGCCTTTCCATGAAGATCTTGCCAGTTCACATCACCACCCAATCCGACCCCCTCGAGACCCTCCTTTCTTCTCTCCATGAGAATCGCTTCACAAGGGGTTTTTCATGGATCGAGAGGACCTGGGTCTTGGAGAGGGCCTTGGAATGGTTCCGAGTACCCGAGCAGTGGGCCATAGATGAGCTCCTTCCGGCCATGGGCCTTGAGCCCGCCAAGGAGATCCTGAGGCAACACATGGTCGCAGCCTCGATCCCCCTGGATGTGAGAAGAAAGCTCGCACTCCTCGGGTGCTCCTTGGCAAACGCCATCAGGATAGCGTCCTTGGAGAAAGAGGACCAGATGGTCCTGGCAGACTTTCTCACCTCTTCGCACATGAGCGAGAGCATGCTCCGGGAGTGCATAGAGCTCCTCAAGGAAATAGCGATGCGCGATGCCCTCAGGGTGCGGGATATCCTCCGTAGCCCCCAAGTGAAGGGAGCTTTGGAGCGGGCAGAGGGTGACAGGGTCCAAAGGGGCAAGGCCTTACGGGAGCAACTCTTGAGATGGAGGATGCCAAGGTGGACGGAGCTCAGGGATCGCTTCGAGAGGGCCAAAGGGAGGCTCAAGCTTCCCAGAGGGGTCTCGGTGAAAACGAGCCCATTTTTCGAGACCAAGGGGGTAACGGTCACCTTCGAGGCCAGATCCCCGCAAGAGTTCGTGGAGATCGTCGAGAAGTTGAAAAACGCCTCATCCCATTGGGAAGCCCTGAGGGAACTCTTCTCCGCCCTCGATGGTTCGTGAGGG
>JAPWUY010000287.1 GCA_028275295.1 Thermodesulfobacteriota bacterium
ATGGCATTTATGGGAAACACCCTCGCTGAATGGCCAGGGATCTCGAGCCCCTTCACTCCATAAAGAAGCCTCTTCGCCTCATCCCCCAGAAGCTCGGCCATCCTGAAGGAGCCCTCAGCAAGAAAGTCCCCGAACCCTTCCCTCTTGGAGGTCATCCTTATGAGATGGAGCACCCTTTCGCCATCCCCAAATTTGATTTCCACATCCTTTGCCATTTCCCTTGGCAGCAATCCCCTCTCGGCGCACTCCATGGCAAAGGAGATCGTCACACCCATGGAGATGGTGTCCAGGCCGAGGAGGTCGCATTCTCTGTTGGCAGCGATCAGTGTGGGAAGCTCGCAGACATCCGTCATGGTTCCTAGAGCAAAGAGAGTCTCATACTCAGGCATCTTCCATTCGATTCCGGAATATTCCCCCTCGGCCACACGACATATCTTGCCACAGGCCACAGGACAGGCAGCACAGGATACATGCCTCGAGAAGTAATTCTCCTTTATCCTCTCAGCGCTTATCTCCTCCCATCTGTCGTTCACCTCCCTCTGGAGGTTCCTGGTTCCAAGAGCCCCCTGGGTCTGATACAGGGCCACGAGAATTGGGGTTCCATATTTGCTGAGACCGGCGGTTCTGGACTTGAGGTTCTCCCTGGTTTTCTTGGCCAACTCCTGGAGAGCCCCAGGATCCGCAACAGGGGTCTTCCTTTTGCCTCCTTTCACCACAATGGCCTTCACCTTCTTGCTTCCCAGTACGGCCCCGATCCCACCCCTTCCCGCAACACCTCCCCTCCCCTCCCATTCGTGCACAAGACACGCATAGCGAACCCTGTTTTCCCCTGCAGGTCCTATTGCCAGGACATCGGCCTTTGGTCCATGGAGTTGCCTCAATCGCTCTATGGCCTCCCTAGTTGTGAGCCCCCAGAGCTCAGCGGCAGGAAGGATCCTCCCTCCATCTTCGTCCACATAGAGGTAGACTGGCCCCTCCGCCTTTCCTCCGACCACTATCACGTCGAACCCCGTCCTTTTCTGGCTTATGGCGAACCTACCCCCGAAGGTGGAGTCGAAATATCCGCCCGTAAGGGGGGATTTCGTGGCAATATAACCTCTGGCCGTGCCAAAGATGGGGGCGTCGGTGATGGGGCCAACCCCCAAAACCACCAAGTTTTCATGGGAGAAGGGGTCTAAGCCCCTCTCAGTCTCTTCGAGAAGGATTTTGACCGCTAGCCCATTCGCGCCAAAGTAAATCCTCTCATCCTCTTCTTCGAGCCTTTGGATCTCCGAGCCCATCTTGCCCAAATCGAATCTCAGAATCTTAACCATGGCACCTTCCTCGAACAGATGATCTTCCTTGGAATTTTTTGCCCAGCCGGTTGCAGCCTCCTACTGGGGGTTCATACTGCCACGGGGGCCTTGCGCAGCTTCTTGATCAAGGGGATGAGAGCGAATCCTAGCGATGCCAAAAGAAGCCCAGCGCTTATTGGCCGGGTGAAGAAGACAGTGACATCATTTCCAGAAGCCGCCATCGCTGTTTGGAAATATTTTTCCCCAAGGGGCCCCAGTATTAGCCCGAGAACCAGAGGCGGAACCGGGAGGTCGTATCGCCTCATGAAAAAGCCTATTACTCCGAATATGGCCATGAACCAAACATCGGCCATCTCGTTTCTCAGGGCAAAGGCTCCGATCAGGCTGAAGAGGATTATGAAGGCCCCGAGGATCTTGTCCGGGACCATCATCAGGTAAGCGAAGAACCTGGCTACAATCACTCCTATGAGGATCATGATGAGATTGCAAAGGAGGGTCCCAACGAAGATGGTGTAGACCTCGTGAGGGCTCTTCTCGAAGAGCAATGGCCCAGGCTGCACACCATGGAGGAGGAAGGCGCCGAGCATCACCGCGGTAGCACCGCTTCCCGGTATCCCGAGGGTGAGAAGCGGTATGAGGGCCCCTCCAGTAGAGCCGTTGATGGAGGTCTCAGAGGCCGCAAGGCCGGGCCAATGGCCAGTGCCAAATAAGTGGGGCGTCTTCGATACCTGCCTCTCAATTCCGTAACTGACAAAGGAGGCCACTGTCGCCCCGGCCCCGGGGATCGCCCCCACCACCATTCCCGCACCCAGCCCGCGGAGGATGCTTCCTTTGAGGCCCCAGAAATGGCGAAACCCCGGAAGCTCGGTCTTCGCTTGACCTCGAAAAGCCTCCACTTGCACTTCCCTCTTCACGCAGAGCTGATCCAACACCTCGCCGATGGCAAAAAGCCCAATGAGCACTATGGTGAACTCTATCCCAGTCTCCATCAGCTGCCAGCCGAACGTGAACCGGGGCACGCAATACACTATGTCCACGCCTATGGTGCCCAAGAACATCCCGATGAATAGGCAGATGAGCGCGGATCCGATGGATGTGGTCCCTATGGTCACGACACTCACAAGGCCCAGGACCACAACCGCAAAATATTCGGCCGAGGAAAAAGACAGCGCCACCCTTGCGAAGGGAGGAGCTACAAGTACCATGACCAGGGCGCTCAAGAAGCCACCTATCGCGGAGCACATGACCGCAGTGCCGAGCGCTTTCGCCGCATAGCCTTTCTTGTTCAGTTTGAAGCCCTCCCAGGTGGTAGGGACATTCATGGGATCGCCTGGGATGTTGAAAAGAATCCCAGTTATGGAACCAGCATACACCCCCCCACAATAGATCCCTATCAGAAGCAGAAGCGATGGCACCATGTCCATCCCATAAGTGAATGGAAGGACTAGGACAATGGCGTTGAGCATTGTGATACCAGGAAGGGCGCCGGCCAGAGCCCCTATGAACAACCCGAGGGTGACCATTGCGAGGTTAATAGGAGCAAGTGCTGAGACCAATCCTGACCATAGAAGCTCCAAGCCACCCATTTTCTGACCCTCCCTCAGATGATCATGAGCAATCTGTAAATGAAGAGGGTAACTCCCTCGAAGGCCCAGTAGCCCTTAGGCAAGGGGAGGTAGACTACCTTGACAAAGAGGTATGTCAGGGCCACTGTCCCCAGAACCGACACAGAGCACATGGATAGCCCGAATCGCATGCCAGCTATCCCAAGAAAGGCAAACATGAAGAAGACCACAGCCAAGAAGAACCCGAGGACCTCCATCAGGTAAACGGTGGCGAAGGTCAGAAGGATCATGGCGATCAGTCGACCAGCCATGATCTCACCATCCTCTGCCACCGATTCCTTCTTCTCCATTCGCCTTTCCTTCAGCACCTCAAAGGCCTTTATCCCGCAGCTCACCATGAGAAGTACCAATGTCATTCTCGGCCAAAAGGCAGGACCTAGCTGGCCAGGCATGCTGGGAATTTCGAAGGAAAGGAGGAAGAGGGCCCCAGCCAAAGCGAATATCACGCCTACTCCCGCAAGCCTCTTCATGGCCCGGGGCCCTTCCCTCTCGAGGTTCAATCCCTTTTCCGTTCCTTCCATTTGGGGCGTCCTTTCACTTGAGCATCCCGAGCTCCACCATCAGCTTGCGCATGGTCTCGTATTCGCTCTTCACCCATTTTGGAAATTCATCCGGGCCCATGTAGCTGTCTGGGTCCACGTACTGCTCTTGCTCGAACTTCTTCCATTCCGGGGTGTCCATGGCCTTCTTTATGGCATCGGCCAGGATCCGTATCCTGTCAGGCGGCACCCCCTTTTTGGCCACTACGCTCCTGAACTGGGGCAACTTGACGTCGAAGCCAAGCTCCACAGAACAGGGCACATCGGGAAAGGCCGGATGCCTCTTGTCGGAAAAGACTATGAGGGGCCTCAGTTGACCAGCATCCAGGAATTGCTTTATGTCTCCTGCCTGCTCGTAGAGGACCTCCTGATGGCCGCCCAAAGTCGCTGCGTAGCGCTCTCCTGGGCTCGGCTGAGGCACAACAGTCATCTTGTATCCCTTGGACCCCAGGTACCTGATGGTTATGTCGTCCACGGAGTTGAACCCCTCTGTCCCCACTTTGAGCTTCCCCGGATTTTCCTTGGCATAGTTGAGAAGGTCGTGGATGGTCTTGAAG
>JAPWUY010000002.1 GCA_028275295.1 Thermodesulfobacteriota bacterium
AGTTCCCGGTCTCCAAGATAGAGGATTTCAAGGGGAAGAAGATAAGGGCAACGGGGGTCGATGGTCCCATTGCTCAGGCCCTGGGAGCCGCACCAGTGGCCTTGGTCGGACCCGAGGCCTATACGGCACTCAAGACCGGCACAATCGAGGGAACCATCTACCCATATTACACCATCAAGACATACAAGTTCCACGAGGTCTTGGACCACATAATCCTCCCCCCCTTCCATCCCGCCACACCAACTGTTGTTTGGATCAATCTCAAGGTCTGGGAAAAGCTTTCCCCCAAAGCGAGGGAGGCCCTTGAGAGGGCTGGAGTCGAGATATTGGAGCTGAGCGCCAAGAAAAGCGAGGAGTGGGATGCGGAGGCAGTGGATTTCGCGAAGCAGCAGAACGTAAAGGTCATGACACTTCCCGAGGGGGAAGTCAAGAAGATGAAGGATCTTTTTAGGCCCATATGGGACAAAGTGGCCGAGGCGAGCCCTGGGGCCAAGGAGCTCATAAAGATCCTGGATGATTTCTACAAGGGGAACTAAGAGGGAGCTCGATCCATGGCCGAGAGGATCGTCCTTGCCATGACGGCCCTGAACAGGTGGGCAGGGGGGGTCGTGAGCTTTCTGAACCTCGTGATAATGGCCACCGTGGTATGGGAGGTGTTCTGCCGGTATATCCTGAGGTCTCCCACCATATGGGCCATGGAGATCAACCAGTATCTCCTCGCAGCATTGGCCCTTCTCGCAGGTGGCTACACCTTAGTCGAGGATCGTCACGTTCGGGTGGATGTCATCTATAGAAGGCTCTCTCCCAGGGCAAGGGCCACTGTGGAGATCCTCTCGGCCTTGCTCGCCCTCGTGCTCTGCTGTGTCCTCATCTGGTATGGCTCGGAGTTCGCGCTGGATGCCCTGAGGAAGAACAAGAGGTCCATGAGTCTGCTCGAAGCCCCTCTTTTCCCTTCCATGGCACTCGTCCCCATGGGAGCAGCCCTTCTCGGGCTTCAAGCAGTTGCGGTTCTCGTCAGGGCGTGCGCCCTCCTCATGGGAAATAGGTTCCCGTGGGGAAGTGCACCCCATGATCGTTGAGGTGGGAGACCAGGATGGATCCGTGGCTCATTAGCATTTTGGTCTTCGGTGCCATGTGCATCCTCTTGGCCCTGGGTGTCCCCATAGCCTTCGCCCTGGGAGGTGTGGCCCTGATCGGCACCATCATAATCTGGGGCCCGACTGGGCTCTACATGATCCCCAAGACCGCCTATGCTGAGGTCACCAATTACCTCATAATAGCGGTTCCCCTCTTCGTCCTGATGGCAAACCTCCTCCAGCATTCGGGCCTGGCCGAGCAGCTCTATGAGGGAGTGTACAGGTGGATGGGAAGGTTGAGGGGAGGCCTTGCCATGGGAACAGTGATAATATGCGCCATCTTCGCAGCCATGGCTGGAATAAGCTCTGTGGCAACTATCAGCATGGGTCTCATAGCCCTGCCCTCCATGCTCTCGAGGGGATACAAGAAGGAACTGGCAATAGGGACCATCTCAGCGGGGGGGGCCTTGGGGATTCTCATCCCTCCCAGTGTCATCATGATCATCTACGGGGCCATGGCCGAGGTCTCCATAGGACAGCTGTTCATGGGAGGGATTATTCCAGGGATCTTGCTCGCCTTCATATTCTGCGTGTACATCGCGGTGAGATGTTGGTTGGATCCCTCCCTGGGGCCCCCTGTAGCGGAGCGCTATACATGGTTGGAGAAATTCGTGGCGGTCAAGGGTCTTTTCCTTCCTTTTGGCCTGATAATTGCTGTCCTTGGTGTCATATACACGGGGATCGCCACACCAACAGAGGCAGCTGGCATCGGGGCCTTTGGTGCCCTCATGTGCGCTCTCATCCACAGAGGCCTTACCTGGAAGGCCTTGACAGGAGCCCTCCTTTCCACCACAAGCCTCACAGCAATGGTCCTCTGGATAATGATAGGAGCGGTCTGCTTCACCCACCTGCTTGCCTACATGGGATTTTCCGATCTCATAAAGGAAGCCGTATCCACTCTTCCCGTCTCCAGATGGATCGTTCTCCTGGGGATCCAGTTCAGTTACTTCATACTGGGGATGTTCCTGGATCCCGCAGGCATAATCATGCTCACAACTCCCATTTTCGTTCCCATAGCTAACGCCCTAGGGTTCGACCCAGTGTGGTTCGGGGTCCTCTTCACGGTGAATATGGAGATGGCTTACATTACCCCGCCCTTTGGCTTCAACCTCTTCATCATGAGGGGGATCGTTCCACCTGGCATAACCATGGATGACATATACAGGTCCATATGGCCCTTTGTCGCCTTGCAAGCATCGGGCTTGATCCTGTGCATGATATTTCCCGATCTGGTCCTGTGGATCCCCAGGACCATGATGGCCAAATGATGAGGAAGTTCATCGAGAAAGCCTTTTGCGGGGGGAGGAGATGAGAGTCGGGATAGTGGCAGTCGCTCAAACCGCCTTCGGCGTACATCGTGGATTGCGACCCCAGGAACTGACATATCTGGCGGTCAAGAGGTGTTTGGAGATCTGTGGCCTGCCATTTCGAGACGGATACGAGGACATAGTCACTTGCAGCTCGGACCACTGGGATGGGAAGACCCTCTCGGATGTGGAACATGGAGAAGTAGCTGGGGCACACCTGGGACCCGGCGAGGTGAAGGTATCCATGGATGGGGCAAATGCAGTGCTTCTGGGCGCCATAAAGATCCTCTCGGGTCATGCCGAATGTGTCCTCGTCACTGCCTGCTGCAAGGAGACCCAGGTTCTTGATCCGTCTGTCATAGAGAACTTCGGCTTCGACGCTCCGTACCAACAACTCGTGGGCCTCGATTTCACCCAGGCAGCGGCCCTTCAGGCAGTGGCCTATATGAGCCGCTACGGACTGAGCCACAAGGATTTTGCCCAGGTAGCTGTCATGGAGAGAAGGAGGGCAAAGGAAAATCCCCGCCTTTTGGCCAGAGAGGATCTCTCCTTGGAGCAGGTCATGGAATCGAGGATGCTCGCTTATCCCATAACGGTCCTCGAGTCCAGGGCCCCTTGCGATGGGGCCTGCGCCATGGTCTTGGCCTGCGAGGAAAGGGCCAAGGAGCTGACGGACAGACCCGTTTGGATCAAGGGATTCGGCTCATGCTACGACCATCATAACCTGGGAGACAGGGATCTCTCCCAACCCTTCGCCTTGAAAGAGGCCTCTCGCCAGGCCTACGAGATGGCTGGCATAAAGGATCCTGCAAGGGAGATCCAGATCTTCGAGCTCTCGGAGCATTATTCTTACCAACTGCCCCTCTGGATGGAGGGAATAGGGGTTTGCCGGGAAGGAAGGGGTCTGGAGGTCCTAGGAGGTCGGGAGCAGAGTGTTCTGGATCCCTTGGCCTTCAATCCATCGGGTGGCCTTCTGGGAGGGGTTCCCAGGTATGTTGCTGGGGCAAACAGGGTCATAGAGGCCTTTTTGCAGCTGAGGGGGGAGGCAGAAGGGGTCCAAGTCCCAGGAGGGCCTCAGATGGCCCTGGCTCACGGAACACATGGTCCTGCAGGTCAGCACCACTGCGTACTGATACTCGAGAGGGGGTTTTGAGATGGCGAGGAGGACCGCCATAGTGGGTGTCGGTCAGACGTACCATAAGGCTAGAAGGCCCGATGTGAACATAGGGGAGCTCTGCGCAGAGGCAGCCAAGGCCTGCCTAGAAGATGCGGATCTCATGATCCGGGATGTGGATGCCTTCGTTTTGGGGAACATGGAGCTCTTCGAGGGAAGGTATTGCCAGGATATGTGGCAAGCGGACTTTGTGGGCGCATTCGGAAAACCGGGGATCCGTGTGACAACAGGAGGCACGACAGGGGCGACCCTGGCATGTGTGGCTTTCGAATACGTGGCCTCGGGGGTATATGACACGGTCATGGCCTTGGGGTTCGAGAAGCAATCCGAGGGCGATACCAGGGCGGGCCTCAAGACGGTATCGGATCCCCTCTGGATAAGATGGCTCACCACAGGGGCAATAGGGTACTTCTCCAGGCAGGCGCGCTATTACATGAGGGAGACTGGCGCACCGGAGCACATGGGTTCCTTGGTGAGAATGAGGCTTGCGGAACACGCCAAGAGAAACCCCCATGCTCACTTGAGGCTCGAGATAAAGAACATCGAGGAGGCCATGAAAGCCCCTTACCTCATACCGCCCCTAAGACAGACGGACATGTGCCCCACATCCGAAGGGGCATGCGCCATTGTGGTCACCTGCGAGGAAAGGGTCCCCAAGATGGCCCGAAGGCCCGTATGGGTCAAGGACTGGGTCACTGTGCACAAGGAGGCCATGTACATAAGGGGAGGGAAGCACAGTGTCGAGGACCTCACCATGGCCGCATCGAGGCTCTTCAGGAGGAACGGGATCACCAAGCCCAGGGAGCAGATCTCGGTCGCTGAGATCTATGCCCCATCCACTTGGGCGGAGCTGGAATGGCTGGAAGCGTACGGGTTCTGTGAGAAGGGGCAGGCTTGGCGTCTCGAGGAGAAGGGCCATTTTTACTGGAACAGGGAATTTCCGGTCAATCCCTCAGGTGGGGTGGTTTGCACGAATCCCATTGGGGCCACTGGCCTGATAAGGGTTGCCGAGTGCGCCCTGCAACTCAGAGGGGATGCCGGAGAGCATCAGATATGGAGGGAGCCCACTTTGGGTTTCGCCACTGCATGGGGTGGGAGTGGATGGACAGTGGCAGTGCTTCTCTCAGCCCAAAAGGAGTGAAGGCCATGATGGACGAGGCTGAACTGCTCGCACAGGAGAGGATACTGGAGGTTCGATTTCACTGGTCCGCAGGGCCCTACTTGGGAAGGTTCTTGGGGATGCTCAAGGAGGAAGGAAGGCTCTGGGTGGTGAGGTGCCCTGGATGCAAAAGGATCCTCATGCCCCCCAGGATAGTCTGCGGGATATGTTACAGCGAGACGCCACCTTTCCCCAAGGGGTGGTTCCCCCTTTCGGGAAGGGGGAGGCTCCTTGACTGGGAGAGGGTCATGTATCCCCAGATGGACCCTGAAACAGGCACCATAAGGCCAGAACCATACATCCATGGGACCTTCGCCCTCGATGAGGGAGTGCTTTTCACCCATTACCTGGGACCAGAGGATCTGGATGAGTCGACCCTGAGAGAAGGCCTCAGGGTCGAGGCTGTGGTGAAGCCCAAAGAGGAGAGGGTGGGCAAGCCAACTGATATTCGCTACTTCAAGTTGGTGGAGGAGGGAGATGATTGAAGGCCTAGTTGAGACGGTCCAGGGAAGGCTCTATGTCCCGTACAGGAATTGGCTTGGAAAGACAGCGAGCCTCTTCTTCCGGGAGCTGAGGGATAGGGGGAGGCTCATGGCCACAAGATGTCGGAAGTGCGAGAGGGTCTACATGCCCCCTCGGTCCATTTGCCCTGAGTGCTTCATGGAAATGGACCAATGGGTCGAGCTTCCGGCCACGGGAACCCTTCTCACTTACACGGTGGTCCACTATTCCTACAGCGATTACCATCAGCCGAGGAAGGCACCCTATGCCCTGGGCATAGTGAGGCTCGATGGAGCGGATACAGGCCTCTGTCATCTTCTGGGCGAGGTGGATTTTGGAAAGCTGCGGGTTGGCATGCGGGTGGAGGCGGTCCTGAAAGAGGAGAGGAAGGGCAACATCTTGGACATAGCTTACTTCAGACCATTGAGAGAAGGGTCCGAGAGCACGAACTCCTCAGACAGTTTATCCCCCGAGCCCCGTGCTGGGGACTCAAGGAGGGGCTGAAGATGAGCAGGAAAGTGATAATCACCGTCGCCCCCACAGGTTCCGTTACAACCAGGGCAGAGACCCCCTATCTCCCCATAACTCCCGAGGAGGTCATCGAGGAGACTGTTCGGTCTTACAACGCTGGGGCCTCGGTCGTTCACCTTCACGCCAGGGATCCTGACACAGGCCAGCCCACATCCAGTGTGGAGATCTTCCGAATGTACCTGGATGGCATCCGCCAAAGGTGCCCCATCATAACCCAGATAACCACTGGAGGAGGTGCGGCCACCTTGGGCCTGGGCTACGATGAGCGATTCAGGCCAGTCGAGGAACTCAGGCCGGATTCCGCATCCCTGAACGCGGGCTCCATGAATTTCGGAAGGAAACTCTTCCCCAATCCCCCCGAGGTGATGGAGAGATACGCCAAGAGGATGGTGGAGTTGGGGGTCATGCCGGAGTTCGAGATATACGATCTGTCCATGATCCAGAATGTCGACGTCTGGATCAGGAGGCCAGGAATAGTGCCTCCGCCCTATCAGAACAGTTTCGTTATGGGAGTCCTGGGAGGCATTCCTCCCACCTTCAAGAACCTCCTTGCCTTGGTGGAATCCTTGCCCCAGGGGGATACATGGCAGGTCATAGGAATCGGAAGGCACCAGTTCACACTGGGGGTGGCCGGGATCCTCCTGGGAGGGAACATAAGGGTTGGATTCGAGGACAATATCTACTTGGCAAAGGGGGTTCTGGCAAGGAGCAATGCAGAGCTCGTGGAGAAGGCTGTGAGGATAATAAGGGAGCTTGGGTTCGAAGTGGCAAGTGTTGAGGAAGCCCGAGGTATTCTCCCTCTCAGGCCGAGGGAAAGATACCCCCAGTGAGGAGGCCTAGCCATGGTGGAGATGACCCTTGGAAGTTCCTTCGCCCGAAGCGCCCGCAAGTACCCTGGGAAGTGGGCGGTCATGGATGACAAGGGTCGCCTAACTTACAGGGAGCTAAACAGAAGGGTCAACAGACTGGCAAATGCCTTGAGGGGCCTGGGACTGGAGAAGGGAACCAGGGTCGCTGTCCTATCACTCAATTGCATCCCCTTGATGGAGATCTACCTCTCCCACCTGAAATTGGGGGTGGTGACAGTGCCCCTAGATGCCAGGGCCTTGGTCCCCGAGATGGTAAGGGAGCTCAAGATCACAGAGCCCCAGGCATTCCTCTTTCACACGGACTTCTCCCATGTGGCTCAGAGGCTCGTGGAGGAGTATGGGGAGTTTCGCTGGATAATGGGTTTCGGAGGAGAGGTTCCGGGCTTCGCCAAGGACATGGAAGGGCTCATGGAGCTTGGCTCCGAGGAGGAGCCTCCGGATATGGTCTCCGAGAAGGACGATGCCTTCATTCTCTTTACAGGTGGCACAACCGGTCAGCCCAAGGGGGCCATACTCACCCACAAGAGCCTCCTCTGGAACATAATCTGCGTCACCACAGAGAACCATTGTCCGACACCCGATGACATCACCTTCTACCCCATGCAGATGTATCACGCGGCAGCCCTCAGCAGATTTTTGGCCTTCATGTACGCTGGGGGCACATTCATAGGGAGCTCCACTTTCGACCCCGAAAGATATCTGGCCATGGTGGAGAGGGAGAGGACCACATTCATCGTGGGGAATACAGCCATATGGCGTTCTCTCCTAGAGGTCCAGAGGACCAAGAGATACGACACCTCCTCCATGAAGAGGTGGCTCCACACCCACGACCCCCTGAGGCCGGAGCTGAGGGCAGAGATAGAGGAGGTTCTCTTTCCCAAAGGCCAGATGTACGCCTCCTATGCCCTTACCGAGGCATCGCCCGCTGTAACGGTCCTCAAGCCATGGGATCAGCCGTGCCATTGGAGCAGCGTGGGAAGGCCTTATATGTGCACTGAGGTGAGGGTGGCTGATCCCGAGACAGACGAGCCCCTGCCAGAGGGAGAGGTGGGGGAGATACAGGTCAGGGGACCAACGGTCATGAGGGGATATTTCGGGAACGTGGAAGAGACGGAAAGGGCCCTTCGAGGTGGATGGCTCCACACAGGGGATCTTGGCAAGTGGGACGAGAGGGGATACCTCTACGTTGTCGACAGGCTCAAGGACATGATCAAGAGTGGGGGGATGAACATCTACGCCAGAGAAGTGGAGGAGGCCATCATGGCCCATCCCAAGGTGATGGAGGCGGCTGTTATTGGGGTACCTCATGAGCGTTGGGGAGAGACCGTGAGGGCAATAGTGGTCCCCAAGAGGGGAGAGGTTTTGACCGAGGAGGAGATCATAGCCCACTGTCGAGGTCTCCTTCCGAGCCACAAAAAGCCCACCTCGGTGGTCTTCGTGGACTCCCTCCCCAGGGGGACCTTTGGGGGAAAGGTGCTGAAGAGAGTCCTCAAGGAAATGTATGGCAAACCCTGATTGAGGAGAAGGGAAAAGGAGCATGGACCTTCTGCTTTCCGAACACCACAGGATGGTCCGGGCCTCGGCGAGAAAGTTCGCTGAGGCAGAGCTGGGCCCCATAGCCGAGGAGATAGACGAGCAAGAGCGTTTCCCCATGGAGGTGTACAGAAAGGCTGGGGAGCTGGGCCTCATCGGCTCCATAATACCGGAGCAGTACGGCGGGGGGGGAGCTGATCTCCTGACCAACGGAATAATCAAGGAGGAGATGTGCCGGGTATCCGCTGGGTTCGGGATGTCCATGAACATTTGCACGAACAACTTCTGCTACTTCATCGCCAAGTACGGAACCGAATCCCAGAAAAGAAGATACATCCCCCCAGTGATCTCGGGTGAGGCCCTGGGCAGTTGGTGCCTCACTGAGCCTGAGGCCGGCTCCGACGCCCTGGCCATAAGGACCAGCTACAGGGTGGAAAACGGCGAGTACGTGATCACGGGATCCAAGACTTTCATAACCAATGCACCCATAGCCAGATACTTCATAGTGGTCGCCCGGAGACAGGGCACAAAGGGCGCAAAAGGGGCGAGCCTGTTCATATTGGAACGGGGCATGGAGGGGCTGAGCACAGGACCTCCTTTTCGCAAACTGGGGATGAGATGTTCCCCAACGGGACAGGTCTTTCTCGATGAGGTGAGGGTTGGTCCCGAACAGGTGCTGGGTGTGGAGGAAGAGGGTTTCAAGACCATGTTCGAGACCTTGGATCTGGAGCGGATCCTCGGTGCCAATACCAGCATAGGGATAGCTCAGGCTTGCCTGGATGCCTCCGTGAGATACGCAAAGGAAAGAAAACAGTTCGGCAAGCCCATAGCGGAGTTCCAGCTCGTGAGGAACATGCTCGCGGAGATGGCCACGAGGCTGGAGATAACCAGGGTCTATACCTACTCCCTCTTTCCCCTGGCGGAAAGGGGGGTGAAGCTCACAAAGGAGGCATCCATAGCCAAGTATTACGCCTCCATCATGGCCACCAGGGCTGCACTGGATGCTGTGCAGATATTCGGAGGGTATGGGTACATGAGGGATTATCCCGTGCAGAGGTATTTGAGGGATGCCAAGCTCGTGGAGATCGGTGGGGGGACCTCCGAGATCCAGAAAATGATCATCGCGAGGGAGCTTCTTCGATGAATCCAGGCCACATAGGCTACTTGGTGGACAGAAATGCGAGAAAGTTCCCGACCAAAGAGGCCATCTCGGACCATCGGGGTAGATGGAGCTATGCCAGGCTGAGACAGGAAGTGCTCGGGATCGTGGGTGGGCTCTGCAGCCTCGGGGTGAAGAGGAAGGACAGGGTGGCAACCCTCATGACCAACAGAGGGGAGCTCATCGTATCCTATTTGGCCCTTTTCAGGATGGGGGCCATACTGGTCCCCCTCAATACCAGGCTCGCGGATCCAGAATGGGAATACATCCTGCGAGACTCCGGAGCCAGGTGGATCATCACGGAGAGCATGTTCGAGGGGAGGATAGCCCGCATCAGGGAAAGACTCCCCCAAATCGAGGAGGTGATATCCGTGGGAGCCCAGGAGAAGGGAGTGATAGGGTGGGAGGAGATCCTCACTGCCCCTCCCATGGAAGAGCCTCCCCAAGAGCCAGGGATCGAGGACGAGCTGTACATTCTCTACACATCTGGGACCACAGGGAAGCCCAAGGGGGCAGTGATCACCCATCAGAACTTCCTGTGGAATGCCATAAACGGGCAGATAACGGGCGGTTTCAAGGGAGATGACGTCGTGTACTACGGCCTTCCCCTCTTTCATGCAGCGGCCATGGGCGGATGTTTTGCCACAATGCTCCTGGGAGGAAAGGTGGTTCTCAGGCCGAGGTTCGACCCAGTGGAGCTATTGGAGCTCGTGGAATCGGAGAGGATAACGAGGGTTCCGGCTGTGCCCCCCATGTTGCTCGCCATCCTCGAGGCCCCGGGCCTCGAGAAAAAGGACTTGAGCTCCCTCAGGGCCTTCAACACAGGAGCAACTACCATACCCCAATCCCTGAAAGAGAGGCTTCATGAGAGGTTCCCGTGGGTGGAGATCACTGACTCTTATGGCCTCACTGAGGCGACCTCTTACTGCACGGTGCTCGCGGGAAAGGAGTTCCTCGCCAAAAAGGCATGCGTTGGGAGACCCCATGCCTACGTGGAGATAAGGGTTGTGGACGAGAGGGACAGGGATCTGCCCCCGGGTCAAGTGGGAGAGATACTGGTGCGGGGCCCCAATGTGATGAAGGGATACTGGATGAGGCCCGAGGAAACCGAGGAGGCCCTCAGGGGTGGATGGCTCCACACAGGGGATCTGGGTCGAATGGACGAGGAAGGGTATCTCTATGTAGTGGACAGAAAAAAGGACATGATCATAACGGGTGGAGAGAACGTCTATCCGAGGGAGGTGGAGGAGGTCCTCAACTCTCATCCCTCGGTGATGGAGGCGGCTGTGGTGGGAGTGCCGGATGAGAAATGGGGGGAGAGGGTAGTGGCCTTCGTTATCCCCCGCCCGGGAATCGCTCCAGACCCCAAGGAGTTGGATCTCCACTGCAGGGACCATCTGGCTTCTTACAAGTGTCCCAAGGAATACAGGGTGGTGGAAGACCTCCCTCGAACCTCTACAGGAAAGATCCTGAAGAGGGTCCTCAGGGAAAGATGGGAGACCTCGGGCCCGAGATGAAGGGAAAACGTTGAGGAGGGCCCATCCCCAAACCCCATGAAAGGACATTGCCCTGGGGGAGGCAGGAATCCCGATACCTAGCTTGCACAATTGGAGGAGGGGCTTACCTTTTTCTCGGGAAGGGGTTATCATTCCGTTGCACTTTGGAGGTCGTGGATCATGGACAAGAGGCTCTTTGCTGAGATAAGGCGGTATCTGGGCAAGACCCAAGCGGAGATGGCCCATCTTCTTGGGACCTCGTTGAAGGCTGTTCAGAGTTTCGAGCAAGGATGGAGGAGGATTCCTCCCCATGCGGAAAGACAAGCGCTTTTTTTCCTGTCCAGGAAGACTAGGAAGGAGGCCAAACCTTGTTGGGAGCTCATGAACTGCCCTGAGGAGAGGAAGGTCAAGTGCCCTGCGTGGGAATTCCAAACAGGAGAGCTCTGTTGGTTCATAAACGGCACCATGTGCCAGGGGACGGCCAAAAAGACATGGAGGGAGAAGATGGAGCGGTGCCTAAATTGCGGTGTCTTCTGCTCCATCTTTCCCGATAGTTTCCAGTTTGCTCCCCGCCTCCAAGGCCCTCAGTCACCTTGCCCGGAGCCACAGGCCCAGGGTTGACAGGCCAGAGATCCATTGGCTTTGAAGGACAAATCCTCCTAGCTCGAGAGGATTCCTCCTTCGAGGAGGTACTGATGGGTTCTCCTTCGGATGATCTCCGGGTCTATCCTCCTCCTTGCGACCCCTGTCTCCAAGGCCGCCTTGGCGACTGCCTCTGCAACAAGGGGGGGAACGTGGAGATTCATGGCCTCTGGAATGATGAAGTCTGGCCCCAGGGCATCTTCGGGGACTGCATTGGCGAGGGCATTGGCTGCTGCCAATTTCATGGCGTCATTTATGGTGGTCGCCATGACATCCAGGGCGCCTCTGAATATGCCGGGAAAACCCAGGCAATTGTTCACCTGGTTGGGGAAATCGCTCCTCCCTGTCGCGACGACTTTAGCACCTGCGGCCTTGGCCTCTTGGGGCATGATCTCCGGGACGGGATTCGCCATTGCGAATACTATCGGGTCGGAAGCCATGGCCCTCACCATGTCCCTGGAGACCACCCCTGGCCCCGAAAGACCGAGGAAGACATCCGCACCCTCCATTGCCTGGGAAAGACTTCCCCTGACCTGCCTGGGATTTGTCGCGGCGGCGATCTCCTCCTTGACTGGGTTCATGTTCTTTTTCCTTCCCCTGTAAATGGCCCCAGTCCTGTCGCAGAGGATCACGTCCGTTGCGCCCGCAGCGATCAGTATCCTGGCCGTGGCTATGGCCGCAGCCCCTGCTCCGTTTATGACAATCCGAGCTTCGGAGAGGTTTTTCCCCACAACCTTCAGGGCATTGATCAGGGCTGCTAGCACCACAACAGCGGTCCCGTGCTGATCGTCGTGAAAAACTGGAATGTCCAGAAGCTCCGAAAGTCTGCTCTCTATCTCGAAGCATCTAGGAGCTGCTATGTCCTCGAGATTGATCCCGCCAAAGCTCGGGGCAAGTGCCCTGACAACTGAGACGAACTCATCCACGTCCTGAGTGGCAACGCATATGGGATACGCCTCCACTCCTCCAAAGGTCTGAAATAGAACACACTTTCCCTCCATCACCGGCAAGGCAGCTCTGGCCCCGATGTCCCCAAGGCCCAAAACAGCGCTTCCATCGGTCACCACAGCGACCAGATTTGACTTGCAGGTGAGATCCCATGCTAGCTTGGGATCATGGGCTATGAGGGTGGAGGCGGTGACCTCCCCGGAGGGGAGGTAGAGAAGCCTCAGGATCCTTTGGTCCTTGACGGGGACCTTGGCCTTCACTCCTATCACTCCCCGGTACCTCCTGTGCAGATCCAATGACTCCTGCTGAACATCCATGGGCCCTGGGGCCTTGGGCGGGACTGTGAAGGCCCCCTCGTATATGAACCGCTCGGTCTCCTCAGCCACCTTTTCCGGATCTACTTCCCTTCTCGCAACGCCTGTGAGGATGGCTGCCTGGGCGACTCTCGCTGCAATGGCTGGGGGTACCCTGAAATCCGTGAGCCTGGGCACTATGTATGCCTCGCAGAGCTCCTCGTCCGTCACAAGATCAGCCAGGGCTTGGGCTGCAGCGATCTTCATCTCGTAATTTATCTCCTTGGCCCCAACGTCCAGAGCGCCCCTGAAGACTCCTGGGAAGACCAAGGCGATGTTGAGCTCATTGAAGTCCATGGCCGTGCTCGTTGAGACCCCTACGATCTTGGCCCCGGCATCGAGGGCCTCCTTGAGGCCTATCTCGGGTTGAGGGTTGGCGAAGGCGAGGACCACGGGATCCTTGGCCATCCTGGAGATCATCTCACCCTTGAGGACCCCACCAGTTGAAAATCCTATGAAGATGTCAGCGCCCTCCAGTGCATCGGCCAGGGATCCCTTGATACCCCTGGGATTGGTCCTCCAGGCCACAGCACTTTTGGCCCAGTTCATCCCGTAGGGCCTGAACGTGTAAAGGGGGCCGTGGCTATCGCACACGATGAGGTCCTTGACACCCCATTCCAGAAGAAGCCTGGCTGTGGCAATGCCAGCTGCCCCTGCCCCATTTATGACCACCCTCAACTCTTCCTTGGCCTTTCCCGTTATCCTGAGGGAATTCGTGATGCAGGCCAAGGCCAGAATTGCAGCCGCATGCTGATCATTGTGGAAGACAGGGACGTTGACTGCTCGACGGAGCTGTCCCTCGATGGTGAAGCATCTAGGGGACGTGATGTCCTCCAGGCATATGGCCCCGAATGTGGGGGCCAGGAGGGATACCACCTGGACGATTTCCTGGGGATCCTGGGTATCGAGACACAGGGGGAAGGCATCCACCCCCGCTAGACTCTTGAAGATCACACTCCTTCCTTCCATGAGGGGCAGGGCCGCCAGCGGCCCCATATCCGATCTGCCCAGGACCCTTGAGCCATCGGTGACGAGGGCCACGGTGTTGGCTCTGCAGGTGTATTCGAAGGAGGCCTTGGGGTCTTTGGCTATCTCCAGACAAGGAGCTGCGACCCCCGGGGTGTAGACCACGCTCAGCACATGGCGGTCTTTCACGGGCACCTTCACCTCCACCCCTATCAATCCCCTATGCTTGCGCCTGTAGACAATGCCTTTGTCCTCCATGTCCACCCCCGCTTTTGTCCCATATAGTAGGACAATGTCACGCATAATGAAACTATACAAGGACTCCCCTCTGTTGTCAAGGCCTGGACTCCGAATCCGTTTCCTTGACCCGCCTCGGGGTTTTGGCTATAGTATGCGGCGAGTCCCATTCCGGGGAACATTCCCTTTCGATGCGTTGATCCTGGCTTTGTCGAGGGAAGGAGTCCCCCTTCCATGGATGCATGGAGCGATCCCATCCTCTGGGTTGCGGCCACCTTGGTCCTGGCCTTCCTGTACAGGCTCTCGAGGTCCATAGCTGGGGACCTGGTTCGAAGAAGAAGCGAGAGGACAAAAGAGCTCCAAATGGCGAGAATGCTCCTCTCCGATTATAGGGCCAGGTACGGCGCGAACAAGGTCAGGGCTCGCCTCGACGAGGACTTGCGGCTTGCGAGAGAGAGGGTCGAGGAGCTTGGAGCCAAGTGGAAGCGCTACCAGAGGCTGAAAGAGGAAGCTTTGAAGGAGATGGAGAGAAAGGAACTAGCGGAAGAGGAGGACAAGATCTACAGGGCCTTTCTGGCAGAGGCCCACAGGCTAAAGGCCCTCAAGAAGG
The DNA here is from genome assembly GCA_028275295.1 of Thermodesulfobacteriota bacterium. Lineage (GTDB taxonomy): Bacteria > Desulfobacterota > Desulfocorpusculales > Desulfocorpusculum > Desulfocorpusculum > JAPWUY01. The sequence goes on from JAPWUY010000002.1 coordinate 14,622, forward strand.
CACACGAGCTATTCAAGGGGTGAAGGTTCGCTTCCATGGACGAGGGACTTCTCCAATTGGGCAATGACCCTCCTCATCGGATGCTGGCCAATGTCCTGAGCTGCGCCGTCCTGGGGATAGACGCCTTCCTGGTGGAGGTTGAGGTCGACATAACGAGAGGGCTTCCGGCCTTCGCCACAGTGGGTCTACCCGAGGCAGCTGTCAAAGAATCCAAAGACAGGGTGAAGGCAGCCATAAAGAATGCGGGTTACAGATTCCCCCTCGACCGCATAACCGTGAACCTGGCGCCCGCCGACATGAAAAAGGAGGGGTCCGGTTTCGACCTCCCCATCGCAGTGGGGATACTGGTAGCTCAGGGGACCATCAGGAGCTCAATTCTCAAAGACTACCTGATTATGGGTGAGCTTTCCCTGGACGGGAGGATAAAGCCCGTGAGGGGAGCCCTCTCCATGGCCATGGCGGCAAAGGATCTCGGTCTCAAGGGACTGATACTTCCCCAGGAGAACGCGACCGAGGCAGCGGTGGTGAAGGGCATAGAGGTCTTGGGGGCCAAGGATCTTGTCGAGGTCGTCCGATTCCTCAACGGGGAGATCCAGCTCGAGCCTCAAGAGGTTGATGTGGAAAGCCTCTTCAGTCAGGGTGAGCAGTACGATGTGGACTTCAGGGACGTGAGGGGTCAGCATCATGCCAAGAGGGCTTTGGAGATAGCCGCAGCTGGAGGACACAACGTCATAATGATAGGCCCTCCTGGCTCGGGAAAGACCATGCTGGCGAGGAGGCTTCCCACGATCCTCCCTCGCATGACCTTCGAGGAGGCCATAGAGACCACAAAGGTCTACAGCGTTGCCGGACTTCTTCCGGAGAAGAGGGCCTTGATCTCAGTGAGGCCCTTCAGGGCCCCTCACCACACCATATCCGATGCGGGTCTCATAGGAGGAGGCGCGATCCCCAAACCAGGAGAGGTGAGCCTCGCCACCAACGGGGTGCTCTTTCTGGACGAGTTTCCGGAATTCAGGAAAAACGTCCTCGAGGTCCTGAGGCAGCCAATGGAGGACGGTCACGTGACCATATCCAGGGCGGCCTCCTCCATAACTTACCCAGCCAGGTTCATGCTGGTCGCAGCCATGAACCCGTGTCCCTGCGGCTATTACGGGGATCCCAATAGGACCTGCACGTGCACCCTACCCCAGCTCCTCCGGTACAGGAGCAGGATCTCAGGGCCACTTCTGGACAGGATAGACCTTCACGTAGAGGTCCCAGCCCTGAGGTACAGGGAACTGGCAGGAGAGGATCCCCAGGAGGGATCCGAGGAGATAAGGCAGAGGGTGGATAGGGCGAGGGAGATCCAGAGGCGCAGGTTCGAGAAACTCAAGATCCACTGTAACGCCCAGATGACTACCAGGCACATAAGGAAATTCTGTCAGATAGACGATCAATCGAGAAAGCTAATGGAGATGGCCGTGGACAAGCTCGGGATGAGCGCTAGGGCTTA
>JAPWUY010000288.1 GCA_028275295.1 Thermodesulfobacteriota bacterium
GGGAGCCTTTTGCTGGTGACATGTTCAGATGTGATGAAAAAATATTTCACGACCGCCTAGTTTGGCATATTTTTTTCCTTGTACTTTTGCCCGATTTGTGCTATACGCTGGTTCATGAAACAAAGGCCCGATCGCGAAACCAGCGTGCTGCAGGATCCCGAGGCATACCCCTGCGGTCTGATCACCGAGGATGGAGTGTAAGCCTTTTCCGAGGCGGATTGGCAGCTGACACCCAAGGCTGTGCGCCTCTTTGTGCTGAGACTGGTCGCCCTTGGGGTGGAGCTCGAGAAGCTCAGAGGGGAGGTGGAGCGACTCAGGGCAATGATCCGCTCGGACTCCTCCAACTCGGACAAGCCCCCCTGTTCGGACAGCCTTTACAAGAGGAAGGCCAAGGACAAAAGAGGCAAGAAGCGGGGGGCAAAGAAGGGACATCGGGGTTAGCGGCAAGAGATGCTTGAGCCCACAAGGAGCGAGGCCGTGCTCCCTGTGCAATGTCCGTGTGGGGGGAGGGAGTTCACAGAGCTCAAGCCCTATCATATCCATCAGGTGATGGAGCTTCCTGAGATCCAGATGGAGGTAACGCACTTTGTGTTCCACGAGGGGTGCTGCGTTGAGTGTGGAAGGCTCCAGAAGGCCGAGCTGCCCGCAGGCACTCACAGGGGCTATGGCCCCAGGCTCACGGCGTTTGCGGCGGAGCTGGGAGGCATCGAGGGCAAAAGCCGCGCGACAGTGAGGGATTTGTTCAGATGGGTTTTGAGGATACCGATCTCCCATGGGGCCATCCAGAAGATGATCTACCGGGTCTCGGAGGCCATCCGGCCGCACTACGAGGCCATTGGGCGTCAGGCAAGGTGTGCGCCTGTGAACCATGTGGAGGAGACCTCGTGGTTCAAGCAGGGTGGGCTGCAGTGGCTGTGGGTGATGGCCAATGCCACGGTGGCCTTCTTGGAGCTGATGGACGACTGGGTGGGGATCCTGGTCAGCGACGGCTACGGGCTCTATCGCCAATGGGTTAAGCTCAGGCAAAGCTGCGTGGCCCACCTGATAGGCAAGGCCAAGGGGTTGGCCGAAAGTGCCGATTCCGAAATCGCGCGCTTCTGTAGAAAGATGGCCGGGGAGTTGGGGCGGCTGTGTCATATGGCCCATGCCCCTCCCACTGTGGGTTACTGGCGGGCTTGGTATGCCCGCTTCACGCATTTGGTCAGCGAGCATCAGGGAGGCAAGGATGCGGCGGGAAGCTTTGCCCTGCGGCTCCTTGGGGAGATGGAATCGCTTTGGGTGTTGATTGAGGTCGAGGGTGTGGAGCCGACCAATAACCGGGCAGAGGGGGCGCAATCGCTGGGTGGAGAGGATCCTCTCGCTTCGCCAGACCTGCCGACTTCGGGGAAAGCCGACCTACCCCGTCTTGGTCGAGGCCACAGAAGCCTGCTTCAAGGGCCACTCCCCGGATCTCGCTTGGATCGCTCAGCACTGATTGCCATACCCCCGTGAACGGTAACGAAGACGCAGCCTGCTCAAGGGCCATTCGACGTGGTGCGGGAGCGCGTCGAAAATCCCTTGCTAGAGGCCGTCTCCGCCTGGGGCGCCTGGGTGCTGGAAGAAGCGCGCAAGGAATTGAGCAGTTCTATCCGAACGACCCCGACCTGCCTATGCGGCGACGCGGGAAATTCTTCATTTACGTTTTGAGATGTTCGGACGGCTCCTTCTACATCGGACAGACCGATAACACACCCCGCCGCCTTCAACAGCACGAGATGGCAGAGGTGTCGTGGACTTCAAAACATCTACCTGTCGAAATCATTGATTGGGAGGAATTCGATTCGCGAGAGGATGCTCTTCAGCGCGAACAAGACCTAAACACCGGGTTTGGCAGAAGATGGCTGAAGCGCTAATATAAAGCTGGACGTCTCACGGCGCGGCAGGCAGGCGGCTCTATTCCCGCGGGCTACATCTGGGCGCGCACCTTGCCATGCCAGAACCCCGCTTGCAGCGCAGAGATTCCGCTGATGCGGCAAACTTGGCTGGCGAAAAAGGAGAGGAAAAAGATCGCCCTCAGGTTTATCCCGAACCGCGAAGCACGGCACGTGACCACCCACCGCCTTTTCCGCGAGGGCAAATCGGGTGAGCGGATGATGGCCGTCGTGCTCCACCACCGGAACCGCACGGGCAAGACTTACCGCCTCCCGACCGAACGCGACCTGGAGGTTTACCACGCCGCCGAATCTGCCCTGGAGGAGAAACGCGCCAGGCTCCGCGAAGAATGGGGCATGGACCCCGTGCCGGATGAAGAAATCCAAATGACGGGTCGCGGGCAAATAACCACGCCACTCTTCGGGATGACGAAATTTGGCTACTTGTTCAACCCGCGGCAGAAGCTAGCGCTGATCACCTTCGTCGAGAAAGTCCGCCAGGCCCGCGCCCACCTGCTCGCCCAGGGCGCCGAGCCGGAGTTCGCCAAAGCTGTGGCGACATATTTAGCGATCACCTTCAATCGGTTGGCGGACAAGAACGCACTCTACAACGTAATCGGTGAAAAGATCGAGCATGTCTTTGGTCGCCAAGCGTTGCCAATGGTGTGGGATCATGTTGAAGTCAACCCATTTACGGATGTGGGAAGGCCAAATATGCAGGAATGGGTAGAACTCGTCCTCGCCCACCTTACCAGCATTCCGTCGGGGGAGGGGAACAGCGATGGTTAGGAATGATGTGCAGACCTTGATTCATCAGCTGGAAATGGTCGCCGGGGAAGTACAACGCCGCTACCGGGCGGAAATATTGGGCATCTTTGGCTCCTACGTGCGCGGAGAGCAGCGCGAGAACAGCGACCTGGACGTTCTGGTCAGGTTCGCCCCAGGAGCCACCCTCTTTGATTTGGTCGGGTTGGCCGACTTCCTCGAGGAGATGCTGGGCATCCGGGTGGACGTTGTCCCGGTGGACGCTCTCCGGGAGGAGATTCGTGACCGGATTCTGCAGGAGGCGGTGTACTTATGAGAGATCCAACCATCTACCTGAAAGACATCCTGGAGGCCATAGAGCGATTCACGGAAGGCATAGACTTTGAGACCTTCTCCCAGGATGACATGCGGTCCAGCGCCGTCATACGGAAGTTTGAAATCATCGGAGAGGCTGCGAAGCGTATCCCCGATGCAATCAAACAAAAATACCCCGATATTCCCTGGAAAGGCATGGCCGGATTCCGGGATCGGCTCATTCACTTCTACTTTGGCATAAAGTATGAGCTGCTCTGGGAAACCATTCAGGTAGAACTGCCCAGGACGAAACCCAGGCTGAAACAGATGTTGCAGGAGTTGCAAAGGCCATCGATGGATAGGCAGAGAGAATGAAAACATTGGACGAAATCCGGACTATCCTCAGCGAACATCGGCAATTCCTCCAGGAGCGTTACGGGGTCGAGGAACTGGCCCTCTTCGGCTCCTACGCCCGAGGGGAGCAGTCCTCGGTGAGCGATGTGGACATCCTGGTGCGGGTCCGTCGGCCATTGGGCTGAAGTTCTTTGAACTCTGGGACTACCTGGAGGAAATCCTGGACTTGAAAGTGGACCTCCTGACGCCGGAGGCCCTCGAGCAGAAGCCCGCCTTGTGGGAGAGCGTTAAGGAGGATCTGGTGTATGTCCGAGGGGGATGGGAGACCCTCCCCGGAGGATATGCTGGAGAGTATCGGGAACATTGCGCACCACACAAACCGTCGCCCAATCCGATAGGACCGATCTCGCAGCCTCCCTCGTGGGACCATCGCCTCTTGCCTCCCGGCAGACCATCTCGAGCCAAAGGGCGGCCCTTCTCGCCGGAGCCTCGGAGATAAAAGTGGCTATCTTCGTAGCCCTGGCGCATGGATCGAGTATCGCCCTCAGGCGACCCAAGAGCTCCTGAGCTGTGAAGGAGTCGCTCTGGTCCACCCCAAACCCAGAAGACCGGACTTCTCCGTCCCTCAATCTGACGGCCATTTGAATCTTAACAT
>JAPWUY010000289.1 GCA_028275295.1 Thermodesulfobacteriota bacterium
CGGTGAAGCTGAGTAGACAAGTCGCCCCTCTAGCCCTCTGAAACTCAAAGCAAAAAGGGGCAAGGGGCCTTTCACCATCAGGGTCCGCCTTCTCCTCGCTCCCAAAGCGCAGGAAAAAGATGTTCTCCTTCGTGGTACAGTTTGTGCCTCTGGGCTCCCCTGTTTTCCCATGCGATCCTCTGGAGTTCCACTGGGGGAGGGACGAAATTCCACAGTACAGGCCCTTGAGGGAGAGTGCCCTTCTGTCCTCAGGCTTTGCCCTTGGAGGGGGTTTTGGGCCATAATGACAGAGATTCCCTTCGACAACGTGTGCGGGAGGTGGACCATGGGACACAAGAAGACCGAGAAGGAGAGGGCTGAGGGGGATGTCAAAAGGGAGGCGGGGAGAAAATCCCAGGGCCACAAAGAGGAGAAAAAGGGCAGGAAAGTCGAGCTCAGGTACATCGATCCCGATGCCAAGGAGGTCTTCGTGGCAGGGGACTTCAATGGCTGGGATACCACTTCCCATCCCATGAAAAGGGACAAGGAAGGGGTCTGGAAGGCCAAGCTCAGGCTTCCTCCTGGAAGATACGAGTACAAGTTCTTTGCCGATGGAAAGTGGATCCACTATGTGAAGGGAGTGGAGAGGGTCCCAAATCCTTTCGGCACAGAGAACATGGTCCTCTGGGTGGACTGAACCGTCTTCCTCCTCATCCTCAGGAGCGGAAAGGAGCCTCTCAGGCACGAAGAGGGGGGGGTATTTTCGAGGAAAAGAGGGGCCTTAGGCTCAAGAGAGCTCTTTGATATTGCACCAGGGATATGGGGTCCACCTAGGCGAGCGTAGCCAAGGGAGCTTCGAGGAGATTGACTCGAGGAGGAATGGGCGGCCATGGGCCCAGCACTCTTCACCGTTATTCTCATCACGTGTGTCTTTTTCGTGAACTTCTTCTCGAGGATTGTCCTTGGCCCTCTAGCACCCATTGTGGAGGAGGACCTCAATATAACCCACGGCCAGACTGGTTCTCTTTTCTTCATGATCTCAGTGGGGTACTGCGTCTCCCTCTTTCTCTCGGGTTTCGTATCTTCGAGGATATCCCACAGGGCCACCATATGGGTCTCAGCCCTTGGGGTTGCGGTTTCTCTGACCTTTTCAGCCTTTTCCTGGGCACTAGACTCCCTGAGACTGGGATTTCTCCTCGTGGGAATGGCAGCTGGCCTCTACTTGCCATCAGGCATGTCCACAATTACGAGCCTCGTGGAGAGGACATCTTGGGGAAAGGCAATAGCCATCCACGAGCTTGCGCCCAATCTCGGATTCGTGATTGCGCCCTTCATGGTCTCGAGCCTCTGCCGAGCTGTGGGATGGAGGGGCATCCTGGCCCTCCTTGCTGTGGCATCCCTTGTGGGGGCTGCCTGTTTCCTGAGATGGGGAAAGGGAGGGGAGTTCAAAGGGGTGGCCCCCAGCCTCTCCTCCATGAGAGTGCTGGCCAGGGAGAGGGGCTTTTGGCTCATGATGGGAATCTTTGGCATGGGGGTTGGAGGAAGTCTGGGAGTCTACGCCATGCTCCCCCTCTTTCTCGTGACCACTGGGGGCTGGGAGCTAGATAAGGCCAACTCTTTAGTGGGGCTCTCGAGGGTGATCTCTTCCGCCATGGCCTTTGTTGGAGGATGGGCCTCTGACAGAATCGGTGCAGCTAGGACCATATCCATTGCCCTCATTTTCTCGGGATTGGCCACCATCTTGATCTCCATTACAGAAGGCCCATTGCTCACCCTGGCCATCTTCCTCCAGCCGGCCTTCGCTGTGTGCTTTTTCCCCGCTGCCTTGGCAACGGTATCCCGTCTCGGCCCCCCGGAGATGAGAAACTTGGCCATATCCCTCGTTGTTCCAACGGGATTTTTGGTGGGTGCGGGGATGATACCTGCCTTGGTGGGTCGAGCTGCAGATATGGGAGAGTTCCCCTTGGGCCTCGCTGCAGTGGGTCTCGCTACCATAGTAAGCGGAATCGTGACAAAATGGCTCAAAACAACTTGAGTGGTGAGAGGTGGCGAGGAAGCGTCGGATCCCGAAAGTGACTTGACGCGGGAGAGGCTAACTGGCAAAAGGATCTTCATCGAGGGATTCTCCATGGGGTGTGGAGACGATTCAAAGGCAGAAAGACTCGCCTTGAGGCTCTATGGGAGAGGAATTCTCGAGGTGGGAGCTCATGAGGGCAGCTGTACTCTCAGATGATGGAAGGCTCAGGGTAGAGGAGATCCCTCTTCCTCCCTTGGATGACGGGGACATGCTTTTGAGGACGCTATATTGCGGCCTCTGCGGAAGCGATCTCTACAAGATAAGGAACCGCTCTGTACCTTCCGGAACAGTTCTGGGTCACGAGGTTGTGGGAGTCGTGGAGAGGTGCCCCCCTCAGTACGAGGGGAGCTTTCCTCCAGGAACTCTCGTCACTGTATCCAACCATGTTCCGTGCGGATCTTGTGGACATTGCGCCAGGGGAAGGATATCCAGTTGCGAGAAGTTCAGGCGGACTTCCTTCGAGCCAGGAGGTTTTGCCGAGTGGATACGGGTCCCTAGCACCCACCTTCCCGATGGTGTGGTGAAGGTGCCAGATGGCCTCCCCGAGATCCACGCCCTTTTGGCTGAGCCATTTGGGTGTTGCATCCGTGCGGCCATGAGGTGGGGGGTGAGGGCGGGTCAGAGGATAATGGTCATTGGCCTCGGACCCATGGGTATAATGATGAGCATGGTCCTCTCGTCTTCAGGGGCGTGGGTAATGGGAGTGGAAACCCTGGAAGAGAGGAGGAGGAGGGCACTGGAGAAGGGTTGCAAGGAAGTCTGCGACCCCAAGGAGGTGGATCCCTTCGGGCCCTTTGAGGGGGTTGTGCTCACAGCCTGCAACAGGGAGACCTTGGCCCTGGCCTTGAGGTGTGTCGAGCCTGGGGGGTGGATCGGTCTCTTCGCAGGACCCTCGAAGGGCGAGATCGTGGAAATGGCTGTCCAGAGATTGTATAAGGATGAGGTGGATCTCATCCCCTCCTACTCGACAGGCCCAGAGGAGATGAGAGTGGCCATCTCCATGATGAAGGAAGGGACCCTGGATCCGGATGGCGTTGTGAGCCATCTCTTGCCCATAGAGGATATAGAGCTGGCTGTTGAGATGGCTGAGGCAAGGGTGGGACTCAAGACAGCCCTCGGGTTCTGAGAAGATGAGGGAGCGAGGGAAAATGCAGGCAGCATTGATCTTCGGGGCCAGGGATTTGCGGGTTGAGGAAGTCCCTCTGCCCGAGCCTGGAATGGGGGAGATCCTGGTCAGGGTCGAAGTGGCCCTTACCTGCGGGACGGATCTCAAGACCCTCAAAAGGGGAGGCCACAAAATGATCCCGAGCCTCCCGTCCCCTTTCGGCCACGAATTCTCGGGGGTCGTGGAAGAGGTGGGACCAGGGGTCAATGGCCTGAAGCCTGGTCAGAAGGTGGTGGCTGCCAACTCGGCCCCGTGCGGCCTATGCGATTACTGCAAGGCTGGAAGGCCCAATCTGTGCGATCATCTGGAGTTCCTAAATGGCGCCTACGCTCAGTTCGTTCTGGTCCCATCTTCCATAGTGAGATGCAATCTCCACGTTCTGCCGGACTCCTTCGATTTGATGCAAGCGGCTTTGACAGAGCCCCTCGCATGTGTGCTTCATGGGATAGAGCGTTCGGGAATAGAGATGGGGCAGACCGTATGCATCATAGGCATGGGGCCAATAGGTCTGATGTTCGTGGCTCTGGCTGCCCAGAAGGGAGCCACAGTGATAGCCGTGGGGAGAAATCCCCTCAAGCTGAAGAAGGCCTCGGAACTCGGGGCCTCTTACACCGTTGTCATGGAGGATCTGGACGATCTCCAGGCGAGGGTCAGGGGGCTCACCCCTGGGGGGAGGGGCCCTGACGTGGTCATAGAGGCCGTGGGGATGCCGCAGGTGTGGGAGGCAGCCCTCCATCTCGTGAAAAAAGGGGGACT
>JAPWUY010000290.1 GCA_028275295.1 Thermodesulfobacteriota bacterium
TTTCATTTCCTTTCATCCCCTTTGTCTCCATTGGCGGGCCGGGAGGGGAGGCGGAGGCGGGATATTTTTTCGGAGCTTTTGCGACCCCTCCGATCCGTTATCCAGGGGGCAAAGAGGCCCTTTTTCAGGGGATTGCCAAGTTGGCATCCAACTTGCACACTGGAGCGCAATGGTGGTATTCTCCCTCATCGCCTCTTGGTGGGGGAGAAAGCTTTTCTCAGGAGGCTCACGGACCTTCACCTTGAGGCTCGAAAGGCGAGGGCAGGTGGAGGCTCTGAGGCGGATTTGGAACCACCATTGAGCAATCTTCCCTTCAGGGAAAGGAAGAGGTGCTGAGCAGAAATGGAAGGGCAGAAACGCAAAAGGATCTTGGTTACGGGGGGGGCAGGCTTCTTGGGGTCGCATCTGTGTGACAGGCTTTTGGCCGAGGGGCACTACGTGCTCTGTGTGGACAATTTTCACACGGGCAGCAGGGCCAATCTCGCTCAACATGCCCTCAATGGGAACCTCAAGATAATGCAGCACGACATCATCTGGCCCCTTCATGTGAAGGTGGACGAGATCTATAACTTGGCCTGTCCTGCCTCCCCAGTTCATTACCAGGAGGACCCCATTCACACGATCAAGACCAATGTCTACGGGGCCATAAATCTCCTGGGTCTGGCCAAAAGGACAGGGGCCAAGATATTCCAGGCCTCCACAAGCGAGGTCTACGGAGACCCGAAGGTCCATCCACAGAGAGAGGATTATTGGGGCCATGTGAATCCCACAGGCGTGCGATCCTGCTACGACGAGGGCAAAAGGTGTGCGGAGACCCTGTTCTTCGACTATCATCGCCGCTACGGAGTGAGGATCAAGGTAGCACGCATCTTCAACACCTATGGCCCGAGGATGCAGATAGATGATGGTCGGGTGGTCTCCAACTTCATAGTCCAGGCCCTCTCCGGCGCTCCCATAACGATCTATGGCGATGGGAGACAAACGCGCTCCTTCTGTTATGTATCGGACATGATAGAGGCCTTTGTGAGGCTCATGGACACAGGCGATGACTTCTGTGGCCCGGTGAACCTGGGCAACCCTTGCGAGATGACCATCTTGGAGTTGGCGGAGAAGATAAAGGAGCTCACTGGCTCCGATTCGGAAATAGTGTTCAAGCCCCTGCCCAGCGATGACCCCTCCTTGAGGAGGCCCGACATCACCTTGGCGAGGGAAAAGCTAGGGTGGGAACCCAAGGTGGGGATCGAAGAGGGCCTGATGAGGACCATTGAATATTTCGACGCACTCCTCAGCAAAGGTAAAAGACAGCTGCAACCTCGCCCCGGCGCCATCGCCTTAGCTCAGGGCTGAGCCGGCTTGTCCTGGAGCCAGTCAAATCCATGGGACCTTCAGTGCTGGTGACAGGTGGGGCTGGGTACATAGGCAGTCACACCTGCAAGAGACTGCGGGAATGCGGCCTCATCCCAGTAACCCTGGACAATTTGGAAAGGGGACACTCCTGGGCGGTCAAGTGGGGCCCGCTGGTGAGGGGCGACTTGGAAGATTACCATCTCCTCGTGGAAGTCATGAGGAGATACCAGGTCCGGGCCGTCCTCCACTTCGCCGCATACGCCTACGTCGGGGAGAGCGTGTCGGACCCCAGAAGATACATGAGGCTCAATGTGATAGCAGGCCTCAACGTGCTGGATGCGATGATCGAGGTCGGGGTGAAAGACATTGTCCTCTCATCTACCTGTGCCACGTACGGGATCCCCGAGAAGATTCCCATGACGGAGGATCTCCCCCAGAGGCCAGTCAACCCCTATGGAGAATCGAAGCTATACCTGGAAAGGGCCCTGGAGTGGTATGGGAGGGCATATGGGATAAGATGGATTGCCCTCAGGTACTTCAACGCAGCAGGGGCAGACCCCGAAGGGGAGCTGGGGGAGGATCACGACCCAGAAACCCATCTCATCCCCCTCGCCATAAGGGCGGCATTGGGCCTTTCACCTCATCTCTCCATTTTCGGAACCGATTATCCGACCCCTGATGGGACCGCCATAAGAGACTATATCCACGTCACCGACCTGGCAGAGGCCCACGTCCTCGCGCTCCACCACCTGGAAAGGGGCGGAAAGAGCATGGGACTGAACCTTGGCACCGGAAGGGGACATTCAGTGAGAGAGGTGATAAGGGCTGTCGAGGAAGTTGCCAGCTGCCCGGTGCCGGTAAAGGAGGAGGGCAGAAGGCCTGGAGATCCCAGTGTCCTTGTGGCAGATCCCTCACTGGCCAAAAGGGTCCTGGGATGGGAGCCAAGATTTCTCGAGCTCAGGGAAATAATAAGGACTGCCTTCTCTTGGCACAAAAAGAGGGCAGAGCTTTCAGGGAAATGATGGCTTAGGAGAAAGATCTCCCATGGAGAAAAGGGCTCTATGCCAGATGGAGGTGCGGGAAGACTGCATCTTCGCCATCGAAGATCAAGGGCATTCCCCGGTGCTTCCGAAGGGGGCTGAGTCTCGAAGGGTCGTGGCAAAGGGGAAATTCCTCTTCTGCGGGGAGGAGAAGTTCTGGGTAAAGGGGGTGACCTACGGCACCTTCAGGCCAGATGCCAAAGGCCAGGAGTTTCACGATCCAAGAAAGGTGGAGGCGGATCTGGAGCTCATGTCCCGATGGGGGATAAATGCCCTGAGAACCTACACTCTTCCCCCTCGGTGGTTTTTGGACCTGGCTCAAGAGAAAGGCCTCAAGGTCATGGTGGGAGTTCCGTGGGAGGAACACATGGCCTTCCTGGAAGACCGCAAGAGGTCCCGCCGAATAAGGGCAAAAGTGAGAGAAGGTATTCGGTATTGCGGAGACCACCCTGCACTGCTCTGTTATGCTGTGGGGAACGAGATTCCGGCTCCCATCGTTAGATGGCACGGAAAGAGGGCCATAGAAACGTTTCTCAGGGTCCTCTATGAGGAAGCCAAGGAGGAGGCCCCACAGGCCCTCATCACTTACGTGAATTATCCATCGACGGAATATCTGGAAGTGGACTTCTTCGATCTTGTGTGCTTCAACGTTTACCTGGAGAGCAAGGAGAGAATGGAGGCCTATCTGGCTAGGCTCCATAATCTGTGCGGCCACAAGCCGCTTGTCATGGCGGAGCTGGGTCTGGACAGCAGGAGAAACGGTCTAGAGGCCCAGGCCCGCAGCTTGGATTGGCAGATAAGGAGTGCATTTGCTTCGGGCTGTGCCGGAGTGTTCGTTTTTTCCTGGACGGATGAATGGTTCAGAGGCGGCTACGACATAGAGGACTGGGATTTCGGTCTAACAACCAGGGACAGGAAGCCCAAGCCTGCTCTGGCCTCAGTGGCCAAGGCCTTCGAGGAGGTTCCATTTCCCAAGGACATGAAGTGGCCCAAGGTCACGGCTGTTGTGTGCAGTTACAATGGCTCCAGGACAATAGGGGAGACCCTGGATGCGATAAACAAGGTGGATTACCCAGACTTGGAGCTCTTGGTCGTGGATGATGGCTCAACGGATGCCACCCCTCAAATCGCTGCCCAGAAGGGGGCCAGGGTCATAACTGTGCCCAATGGTGGGCTGAGCAGGGCGAGGAACATAGGATGGGAGTCAGCTCAGGGTGAGATAGTGGCCTACATAGACGACGATGCTTATCCCGATCCCCACTGGCTCCAATACTCCGTCTTCTCCCTCCTCCAGAACAATTGGGCTGGGGTGGGAGGACCCAATATTCCTCCTCCGGGGGACGGCCTTGTTGCGGAGTGCGTTTCCAACTCCCCCGGGGGACCTGTGCACGTTCTCGTGTCGGACAAGGTGGCCGAACACATTCCGGGGTGCAATATGGTCTTCAGGAGGGAAGCCCTCGAGGCCATAGGAGGCTTTGATCCGAGGTTCCGAATAGCGGGAGACGACGTGGACCTTTGTTGGAGGCTTCAGGAAAAGGGCTGGACCGTAGGCTACGCCCCCGGAGCTGTGGTCTGGCACCACAGGAGAA
>JAPWUY010000291.1 GCA_028275295.1 Thermodesulfobacteriota bacterium
TGAACAATCCCCAGGGAGGGGTCCTAGAGGCCAAGGGGCTGACAAAGACATTCGGCTCCAGGACGGTCGTGAAGGGAGTCCATCTCCATGCTTGTCAAGGGGAGATAGTGGGTCTTCTCGGGCCCAATGGGGCTGGCAAGACGACCATCTTCTACATGCTGACGGGTGCAATAAGGCCAGATGGTGGAAGGGTGATTCTCCTTGGAGAGGATGTCACAGAGGCCCCAATGTACATGAGGGCGAGAAAGGGACTCAATTACTTGCCACAGGAATCATCCATATTCAGAAGGCTCACTGTGGAGGAGAACCTCCTTCTGATATTGGAACTTTGGGAGCTCGATCCATTGAGGAGAAAAGAGAGGTGTAAGGAGCTCCTGAGGGAACTTCGCATAGAGCACCTGGCTCGCAACAAGGCCTATTCCCTCTCTGGAGGAGAGACAAGAAGGGTGGAGATATGCCGCTCCCTGGCCATAAATCCCAAGTTCATACTCCTCGACGAGCCATTCTCGGGAATTGATCCCCTGGCTGTCCTGGAGATACAGAACATAGTGAGGGGGCTCAAAGAAAGGGGAATAGGGGTGATAATCACTGATCACAATGTGAGGGAAACATTGGGAGTTTGCGACCGGGCCTACATAATAAACGAGGGGGAGATCCTGGAGATGGGGACCCCAGAGGAGATCGCAGTGAGCGAGAAGGCGAGGCGATTCTACCTGGGAGACAGCTTCAGACTCTGACTCTCCCCAACGACCTTCTTTCCCCGTGCCTCCAATTCATGATCCTTCGTCGAGCCCCAATGGGCGCTTTCCTTCCCATGTGTCCGGATGAGGACCCAGATAATTCGAGCTTGGACTGGGCGGTGCTCCATGGGGTAAAATGGCTTCTATGGGATAAGGGATCAGAGAGGCCTTAGAGGATCCATCCCGAGGAGGAGGTACTCGAAATGCTCCTGCAAGCGCTCCAGAAGGTTTTCGGAACAGCCAACGAGAGGGCCCTCAAGAAACTTGCGCCCATTGTCGAGGAGATAAACGCTTTAGAGCCCTCCATGAGGAAGCTCAGCGACGTGGAACTGAGGGCCAAGACCGTCCTTTTCCGTGAGAGGCTGCGCGAGAGGGTCTTGGAAGTGATGGGATCGTACAGGGACTTAGGGGCCAGCGAACTTGCCAGGGTGGTGAGGGATCTCTCACTTCACAAATTGGTTTTCCCAGAGGACCTCCAGGGAGATGGCCCCGAGGAATGGACAGAAGATTTGGAAGAGAGGGTTGATGAGCTCAAGGCCCAGCTCAAGAGGACAATTGCCGAGACCCTCGATGAGCTTCTCCCAGAGGCCTTCGCTGTGGTGAGGGAAGCTGCCAGGAGGACATTGGGTGAGAGGCCCTTCGATGTCCAGCTTGCTGGAGGCATAGTCCTCCACCAGGGCAAGATAGCCGAGATGGCGACGGGTGAGGGCAAGACCCTCGTTGCCACCCTTCCCGTGTATCTCAATGCCCTGACTGGCCGAGGGGTACATGTGGTCACGGTCAATGATTACCTGGCGAAAAGGGACAGGGATTGGATGGGGCAAATCTACGAGTTCCTCGGTCTCACTGTGGGCGTGATTTACCATGACATGCCCCAGGAGGAGAGAAAGAGGGCATACCAATGTGATGTGACCTACGGGACCAATAGCGAGTTCGGATTCGATTATCTCAGGGACAACATGGCGGTTCGGTTGGAGGATCAGGTCCAAAGGGGGTTCCATTACGCCATAGTGGACGAGGTTGACTCCATCCTCATCGACGAGGCCAGGACCCCTCTCATCATCTCGGGCCCAGTGGAGAGGGAGACCAACAAGTTCGCTGAACTGAAGCCCATGGTCCAGAGGCTGGTCCAGAGTCAGACCTTCCTCGTGAACAAGCTTCTGGCAGAGGCGGAAAAGCTCCTGGAAGAGGGAAAAGATTACGAAGCAGGCATAAGAATGTTGCAGGCAAAGAGAGGGGCCCCAAAGAACAAGAGGCTCCTCAAGCTCTTGCAGGATTCCAGAAACAAGAAGCTCGTGGAAAGGGTGGAGCTCGACCACATCCGAGACAAGACCATGTGGCAAATAGACGAGGAGCTCTTCTTCACCCTAGATGAGAAGTCAAACGTCGTGGACCTCACGGAGAAAGGGCGTGCGGCCCTTTCGCCAAAGGATCCCAATTTCTTCGTCCTGCCGGACTTGGCCGAGCTGGACTCCAATCCCGAGACCACCCCCGAGGAGAGGGAAAGGGCCGAAAGGGAGTTCCAGGAGAAGAGCGAGATCCTCCAGAACATATTCCAGCTTCTCAGGGCTTATTCCCTCTTCGAGAAGGATGTCAACTACGTGGTCTCCGATGGCCAGGTGATCATAGTGGACGAGTTCACGGGTCGTCTCATGCCTGGCCGAAGGTACAGCGATGGACTCCATCAGGCCCTGGAGGCAAAAGAAGGGGTCAAGATAGAGGGAGAGACCCAGACCCTGGCCACCATAACCATCCAGAATTATTTCCGAATGTACGAGAAGCTCGCCGGAATGACCGGAACCGCGGAGACAGAGGCAGAGGAGTTCAACAAGATATACAAGCTCGATGTCGTGGTCATACCCACCCACAAGCCTTGCATCAGGAAAGACTATCCCGACGTGATATTCAGGACAAAAAGGGAGAAATACAAGGCCATAATCCAGGAAATAGAGGAGTGCCACAAGAGGGGACAACCAGTCCTCGTGGGAACAGTATCAGTGGAGGTCTCAGAGCTCCTGAGCAGGATGCTACCCCGCTACATCCGTCATTCGGTCCTCAATGCCAAAAGACACAAGGAGGAGGCCGAGATAGTGGCCAGAGCTGGCCAGATGGGGGCTGTGACCATAGCCACCAACATGGCAGGCAGGGGGACGGACATAAAACTGGGTCCTGGTGTCGTGGAGCTGGGAGGACTTCACATAATAGGCACTGAGAGGCACGAGGCCAGAAGAATAGACAGACAGCTGAGGGGAAGAGCTGGAAGACAAGGAGATCCGGGCTCTTCTCGCTTCTACCTCTCCCTCGAGGATGACCTCCTTCGCATCTTCGGTTCCGAGCGAATAGCCTCCATCATGGACAAGATTGGGATGCAGGAAGGGGAGCCCATAGAACATCCCCTGGTAACGAGAGCCATAGAGAATGCGCAGAGAAGGGTGGAGCAGTACAACTTCGATATAAGGAAGCACTTGCTAGAATACGACGACGTTATGAACAGGCAGAGAGAGGTGATCTACGCCCAGAGGCAGAGGATCCTCCTGGGGGATCGTCTCCAAAATGATGTCAGGGAAATGATAAGACAGTGGGCAGATGAGGCCGTTGATCGCTACGTTCCCGTCAAGTCTCAGCCAGATGAGTGGGACCTACAAGGCCTGGGCCGGGAGATAAGGATGAGGCTCGGGGTCCCATGGGATGGCATGGATCTCCAAGAGCTCACGACCGTGGAGTCCCTCAAGGAGAAGGTCTACGAGAAGCTCATGGGCTTCTACAGGAGAAAAGAGGAACTCTATGGCCACGAGATAATGAGGTATCTGGAAAAGATCGTGCTCCTCCAGACCCTGGATAGCCTCTGGAAGGAACACCTCCTCAACATGGATCACCTCAAAGAAGGCATTGGCCTCAGAGGTTATGCCCAAAGGGATCCCCTGAGGGAGTACCAGAAAGAGGGCTACGAGATGTTCATCGCCCTGACTGACAGGATCCGTACAGAGGCAGTGGAGAAGCTCTTCAGGGTGCAAGTGGCCGCGGAGACCCCGTCTAGACAAGTGAGGCCCGCAAGGGCAGTGGCAGCCATGGCAAGAGGAGGGGGAGGAAGTTTGACCGACTCCTCTCCAGAGAGCAGAACCATAAGGCGATCGGGCCGAAAGATCGGAAGGAACGACCCCTGCCCATGTGGAAGCGGGAAGAAATACAAGAAGTGCTGCGGTCAGAGGTAGGGAAAGGGCCCGGTATTGGA
>JAPWUY010000292.1 GCA_028275295.1 Thermodesulfobacteriota bacterium
CACGAGAGACGGCTTTTTCCTTTGCGGCACTGCTCACTCTCCCCGTTCCATAAAGGAGACCATTGCCCAGGCTCAGGCAGCTGCCCAAAAGGCCCTCACTGTTTTGACCAGAGAAGTGATCGTCTCTGCGAGGGTAATCGCGGAGGTGAAGTCCAGCCTCTGCACCCTCTGTCAACTATGCGTGGCTGCTTGCCCTTATGGGGCCAGGTGGGTTGACGAGGAGGAGGAGAGAATAGTGGTAGATCCTCTTGCATGCCGGGGTTGCGGTTCTTGTGCAACAGCATGTCCTAGCGGGGCCGCCTTCGTGAGAGGACTCGAGGAAAAGGGCCTCATGAAGGAGATACAGGTGAGTCTGGAACCGCTTCAGGATGGCGTGGGTTCAGCCTAAAGTCACAAGAGACTCGAATGGGGGGAGGTATCAGGTCATGGCCGATGTTCTTTCGCTGGAGGAAAGGGCAGCCAGCTTCAGGGAGAGGGTGAAGAGCGCTATACCTGGAGGGGGGAATCTGGACATGTGCATGTTGTGTGGGACATGCGTGTCAGGGTGCCCTGCTTCGGGTCTTGCGGGGATGGATCCCAGAAAATTCGTTCGAATGGTCATCCTGGGCCTCGATGAGGAGGTGCTGAGCACCCCCTGGGTGTGGATGTGCACCCAGTGTCAGAGGTGCATCTATGCTTGCCCCATGGAGGTCGACATCCCCAAGCTGGTCTATGAGGCGAGGGCGTCCTGGCCCAGAGACCAGAGACCAAAGGGCATAAGGGCCTCCTGCGACCACCATGTCCAGAGGGGTGGGGCCATGGGCATCCCCAAGGAGGATTGGATATTCGTGGTTCAGGATGTGCTGGCGGATGTCCGTTCCACCCAGCCTGGATGGGAGAACCTCGAGGCCCCCATAGACAAGAAGGGCGCTCCCTATTACTTGAACCAGAACTCAAGAGAGCCCGTTACAGAGCCAGAGGAGATGGTTCCCCTCTGGAAGATCCTCCATCTTTGCGGCATTGACTGGACTTACTCATCGGAAATGTGGGGCGGAGAAAATTACTGCATGTTTCTTGCGGATGACGACAACTGGGCCAGGATCATTGCGCAGCAGGCCCGCATCGTAGATGAGTTAGGATGCCATACCTTCATTGAAACTGAATGAGGGCATGCGTTCTACGCAATCCAGGCTGGATTGCAAAAGTTCAAAATCCCTCATAACTGGGAACTCCATAGCGTGATAGAGTTCTATGCAAAGGGGATAAGGGAAGGAAAGCTCAAGGTGAACTCGAAATGGAACGAGGCCGGAATAAAGTTCACGGTCCAGGACCCTTGCAAGCTCGTGAGACAGTCCTTGGGGGATTGGATAGCGGATGAACTCAGGTTCGTGGTCAAGGCAGTGGTGGGAGAGGAGAACTTCGTGGACATGGTGCCCAATAAGTCCAACAACTACTGTTGTGGGGGAGGAGGAGGTTTCCTCCAGAATCCCTACGTTGAGGAGAGGCTAAAGTTTGGAAGGCTGAAGCTGGAACAGATCGACAGAACAGGGGCCAAGTATGTGATAACCCCCTGTCACAATTGCCATTCTCAGATAATGGAGCTGGCGCGCCATTATGGTAGGGACTTCAAAGTGGTTCACCTGTGGACCTTGATTTGTCTGTCCCTGGGAATTCTGGCTGAGAACGAGAGACTCTACCTCGGGGATGACCTCAAGGAGTGTAACTTGCCCGGCAAGCATGCCTGAGGAAAGCCCGGGGAGGAAGGAGGGCAAGAAGGTGGGCGAGAGGATCTTGGTAGTGGAAGACGAGCCCGATGTGCTCACATATCTGACGACTCTTCTGGAAGAAAACGGCTATGAGGTCTTGACTGCACAGGATGGCAAGGCGGCAAGCGCCATTTTGGCTAAGACCAGGCCGGACCTCATATGTCTCGACATCCTGATGCCCGAGAAATCGGGAATTGCCCTCTATCGCGAGCTCAAGAAATCCGAAGAGTTCAAGGATGTGCCAGTGGTCATGGTCACTGGCTTCAAGGCAGAGGAGTTTCCCGGAATAGATTTCAGAAAATTTGTCTATGAGCGGTCGGTCCCAGGGCCAGAGGGGTACATAGAAAAGCCCATAGACAGGGAGCTGCTCCTGCGGACCATACGGGAGATACTCCATGGGACATCGAGGGGTCTTTCCGACAAGAGCTCCAAAGACAAGGGGGGTTAAGAAATGTCGCCCAGAAAGATAATGGTCATAGACGACGAGGAGGATGTGGTCACTTTTCTCACGACCCTTTTGGAAGAAAATGGCTACGAGACATGTTGGGCAATGGATGGGGTCGAGGGACTCGAGAAGATAAAAAGGGAGAGGCCCGACCTCATCTGTCTTGATCTTCTCATGCCAGAAAAGACGGGGATACTTCTTTACAGAGAGATCAGGAAGGATCCCGAGCTCAAGGACATTCCCGTGATAATGATAACCGGGTTCGCAGCCCCCGAGTACCCCCTGATAGACTTCAAGCGGTTCATCTCCACCAAATCCATTCCTCCCCCGGAAGGGTTCATGGAAAAGCCCATAGATCAGAAGGCCTTGCTTGCCGCCATCAAGGAGACCCTCGATGCCAAGACCTCTGGAGGGACCTGATCCTAGGCAGCGGATCCGTGTGGACGGGTCGGCCCCATGGAGAGGCAAAGATGCAGATCTCCTGGAAGAGGACTCGAACACGGAAGCTCAGCCGCCATTGGGAAGCAAGGCACTGAGCTTCAAGGCCGGGATGGTCGCCGGAGCGAGTTGTGCAGCTTCTTGGGTGATAGCGCTCCTTCTCCTGAGGGTTTCGATTGGTGGGGAAGATCTGCCTCTCGGATATTTAGTGGCCATTGGAATAGCCTCTTGCCTCATTTCTGGAAGTGTCATCACAATCTGGGCAAAGCTCTCCATCTTCGATCCCTTGGCAGAACTCACTGAGGCGCTTCACAGGATCACCAAGGGCAGTTCCCACGGCCTTGTGATTGCTCATAAGAGCAAGACCTTGAGCCCCCTTCTAGATGCCTTCGGACTCGCCTGCGAGAGGATCCAGGAGCGGGAGCGACAACTCGAGAGAAGCCGAAAGGAGTTCCATGCCCTCTTCGAGCATGTGCCCTCCTATATCGCGGTCATAGGCAGGGATTTCAGGATCGTGGAGATGAACCGCAACTTTCGCGACACCTTTGGGGGGGTGGAAGGAGATCACTGCTATAGGGTGTACAAGAAAAGGTCCGACAAATGCCCCCAGTGCTTCGCTGAGAAAAGCTTCTACGATGGTTCGGTCCACAGGAGCGAGGAGGTCGGGGTCACCAAAGATGGAGAGGAGATCCCTTATTTGGTCTACACTGCCCCCGTTGTCGACGAGTGGGGGATGGTGGTCCACGTGATAGAGATGTCAGTGGACCTGAGGCCCCTCAAAGCCCTGGAGCACGAAAAACTTCAAGCTGAACGTTTGGCCATAGTGGGCCAGACAGTCGCCTCCTTGGCCCACAGCATAAAAAACATCCTCACGGGCCTGGAAGGGGGCGTTTACGTAACTCAAATAGCAATGAAAAAGGCGGACCAAGCCCTGCTCCAAAAAGGCTGGGCCATGGTCGAGAGGAACATAGAGAGGATATCCCATCTGGTCAGGGACCTTCTCTCTTACTCGAAAGTTGGAATTGGCACCATGGAACCAACGGATCTCAACGAATTGGTGAGAGACGCTGCTACCCTCTATGTGGAGATGGCACGGGCAGCTGGTGTGGAATTGATCCTGGAGCTAGATGATAGCCTGGGTGAGGTGATGGTGGATCCCAAGGCATTGCACACCTGCATCGTAAATCTCCTTTCCAATGCCCTTGATGCCTGTATGGAGGATAAGGAAAAATCCAGCCATAGGGTCGTGATCGGAACGAAGAGGGGACCCGCAGGCGAAGTCCTCATCCAAGTGGAGGACAATGGAGTGGGGATGGATCGCTCCACCCAGG
>JAPWUY010000293.1 GCA_028275295.1 Thermodesulfobacteriota bacterium
ATAAAGCCGCTACCGTCGCCCCCTCCTCCCTTCTTGGAGGCAAGTGGCTAACCTTGAGCTTGGAACCATCTAGGTCCACGACTATAGTGGAACCGTCCAGGATCTCACCAGATATGAGGGCCCTGCCTATGCGGGTTTCCAACTCATGTTGCAAGAATCTCTTGAGGGGCCTCGCCCCATAGACGGGATCGTAAGCAGTCCTCGCTATGAAGGACTTGGCAGCATCTGTGATTTCCAATTTGATCCTTCTGTCTTGGAGCCTCTTCATCAGGTCTTTGGTGAGAAGGTCCACTATGGCCTTCACTTCTTCGAGTCTCAAGGGCTTGAAGAGGACTATGTCGTCTACCCTGTTCAGAAACTCAGGCCGAAAGTGCCTTCTTAGGGCGGCCATGACCTGGGCCCTCGCACTCTCTTTGATCTCGCCAGTTTCCGTTATCCCCTCAAGCAGGTATTCAGAGCCGATGTTGCTCGTCATTATTATCACAGTGTTTTTGAAATCAACAGTGCGGCCCTGAGCGTCCGTGAGTCTCCCATCATCGAGGATCTGCAGGAGCACGTTGAAGACATCGTGATGAGCCTTCTCTATCTCGTCGAACAGGATCACGCTGTACGGCTTCCTCCTCACGGCCTCCGTGAGTTGCCCACCTTCCTCGTATCCCACGTAGCCTGGAGGGGCACCTATGAGGCGACTCACGGTGTGCTTCTCCATGTACTCGGTCATGTCTATGCGGACGAGGTTGTCCTCGGAATCGAAGAGGGCCTCGGCCAAAGTCTTAGCGAGCTCCGTCTTCCCTACCCCAGTAGGTCCGAGGAAGATGAAGGAGCCTATGGGTCTTCTGGGGTCCTTTATCCCGGATCTGGCCCTTATCACGGCATCGGCCACAAGCCTCACAGCCTCGTCCTGGCCAACGACCCTTCTGTGCAACACTTCATCGAGCCTGAGGAGTTTTTCCCTCTCTCCTTCCATGAGTCTGGTCACGGGAATCCCAGTCCACCTGGAGACTATCTCCGCTATTTCCTCCTCTGTCACTTCCTCCCTGAGAAGCCTCTGTCCTCCGAATTCCTGGGCCAGCCTCTCCTCCTCTTCCCTGAGCCTTCTCTCCAGCTCGGGGATCCTACCGTGCCTCAACTCAGCAGCCCTGCTCAGATCGTACTGCCTCTCCGCCTGCTCCAGTTCCCTCCTGGCTTGCTCTATCTCCTCCCTCAAGGCCTGAAGCTTCCTTATGGCCTCCTTCTCGGACTCCCACTGGGCCTTCAGCCTTTCCCCTTTGGCCCTGAGCTCCGAAAGCTCCTTTCTCAGGGCCTCGAGCCTTTCCTGGGATGCTTTATCCCTCTCCTTCTTGAGGGCGGCTTCCTCTATCTCCAGCTGCATGATCCTTCTTGTGACCTCGTCCAGCTCCGCAGGCATGGAGTCCATTTCCGTCCTTATCATGGCGCAGGCCTCATCTACCAGATCAATGGCCTTGTCGGGGAGGAACCTGTCCGTTATGTAGCGGTTCGAAAGAACCGCAGCAGCGACCAGAGCATTGTCTTGAATTTTCACGCCATGGTGAACCTCGAATCGCTCCTTCAGTCCGCGCAGTATCGAAATCGTGTCCTCGACCGATGGCGGGTCCACCAGAACAGGCTGGAAACGCCTTTCGAGGGCAGCATCCTTCTCTATGTACTTCCGGTACTCATCGAGGGTCGTAGCGCCTATGCAGTGAAGCTCTCCCCTCGCCAGCATCGGCTTGAGCATGTTGCCGGCATCGATAGCTCCCTCGGCTTTTCCCGCCCCCACTATGGTGTGAAGCTCGTCTATGAACAGGATTATCCGACCGTTGGACTGCTTTATCTCCTGGAGCACTGCCTTGAGCCTTTCCTCGAACTCCCCTCTGTATTTGGCACCCGCAAGGAGCGCTCCCATGTCCAGGGCAAAGATGGTCTTGTCCTTGAGGCCCTCGGGGACATCGCCCTTCACTATCCTCTGAGCGAGTCCCTCAACTATGGCGGTCTTTCCCACTCCAGCCTCGCCGATGAGCACGGGATTGTTCTTAGTCTTGCGACTCAGTATCCTTATGACCCTCCTTATCTCTGCATCCCTTCCGATTATCGGATCCAGCTTATTGGCCCTGGCCTCGGCTACCAGGTCTCTGCCATATTTTTGGAGCGCCTCGTAAGTCTCCTCTGGGGTAGCGCTCGTGACCCTCTGATGACCGCGGACCTCGGTGAGGGCCTTGAGAAGGGCCTCTCTCGTGACCCCGAACTCCTTGAGGATCCTTCCCGCCGGAGTGCTTTGCCCCTCTTCCACAAAGGCGAGCATCAGGTGCTCCACTGAAACGTATTCGTCCTTCAAGTGCTTCGCCTCATCCTCAGCCCTCACAAGGAGCTTGCTCAGCCTTTGGGTTATGTACACCTTCCCCGGCTCTGCTCCAGGCCCTGTGACCCTGGGCCTTCTCTCGAGCTCCTCCTGGAGCCTGGCTTTGAGTGGCTCCAGTGGCACTTCCATCCTCCTGAGAAGCCTGGGGACCAATCCGTCTTCCTGCTCCAGAAGGGCCAGAAGGAGATGTTCTCCGTCAACCTCCACATGATTGTATCTCACGGCCTTTGTTTGGGCCGCTTGAAGAGCTTCCTGAGACTTTATGGTGAATCTTTGAAGGTCCATTTTTTCTCTCTCCTTCCCGCATAATGTTTTCCTCGTGGATCCCATCTTGCCTTCTCTTTGGCAAGGGAACCACACTTGTTGACATGAAAATAAGCACTCTCTACAAGCAAATCTAGTGCCAGATCCGGGACCTCGGCAAAAAAAGAGGGAGTAGGGCCTTGCATACATTTCCCGCCCCGGCGGTCGAGGAAACACCAATAATATCCAATTGGTGGCAGCCGAGGGGTGGAGGGACACTAGGGATTTACCCCAGCTTTTTGGTGTTGACACTCCCTATGGTCTATGGTATTTAGCGAGCCACGGCCAGGAAAGGTAAAAAGGGGTTCTACGAGATCTTCCCATCCGGCTGCGGGGCAAAAAGGGGAGAGGTAGGTGGCTGTTTTTCCCATCGGGGCCTTTGGCTTGCACTCCCCGAGGCATTGGCAATGGAAGCCTGTGGCTCCTCGGGGTGAGAGGCAAGAAAAAACTCTAGGAGGTAGGAGCATGGAGGCGAGCAAGAAGATTTTGCTCAAGGAATCCGAAATCCCCAGGCAATGGTACAATGTCTTACCGGACCTCCCACGTGGGCTACAGCCTCCCCTTCATCCAGCGACCGGTAAGCCCATCGGACCGGAGGACATGGCACCCATCTTCCCCATGAACCTCTTGGAGCAAGAGATGAGCCAGCAGAGGTGGATAGACATCCCAGAGGAAGTCCTGGAGAAGTATCTCATTTGGAGGCCAACTCCCCTCGTGAGAGCAAAGGCCCTAGAGGAGCATCTCCAAACCCCGGCCAGGATTTACTTCAAGAATGAAGGGGTCAGTCCGCCCGGGAGCCACAAGCCCAATACAGCGGTTCCTCAGGCTTATTACAACAAGGTGGCGGGAGTGAAAAGATTGACTACAGAGACAGGGGCTGGTCAGTGGGGCAGTGCCCTGAGCTTCGCTTGCAAGCTCTTTGGATTGGAATGCAAGGTGTTCATGGTCCGCATCTCCTATGAGCAAAAGCCTTACCGCCGCATAATGATGCAGACATGGGGGGCTGACTGTGTACCCAGCCCGAGCCAGGAGACAGAGGCTGGCCGAAAAATCCTAGCCCAAGACCCCAACTCCCCGGGTAGCCTGGGAATAGCCATAAGCGAGGCAGTGGAGGCAGCGGTGAGCAGAGAGGATACCAAGTATTCTCTCGGGAGCGTTCTGAACCACGTGCTTCTTCACCAGACAATAATAGGCCTCGAGGCCAAGAAGCAGTTGCAGTCGATAGGCGAATACCCCGATGTCGTCATAGGGTGTGCTGGAGGTGGAAGCAACTTTGCGGGATTGGCCC
>JAPWUY010000294.1 GCA_028275295.1 Thermodesulfobacteriota bacterium
CCGAAGCCCCTGGCGTAGCGGGCCAGCCTATCGGGCCCCAAAAGATAGCCGAGATGATAAAAATACACGTCACATGACTGGATGATGGCATCCCTCAGTCGGATCCAGCCGTGCCCTTCCTTTTTCATGCATCTATATTCCCTGTTGCCCACTGTGTAATGACCCGTGCAGAGGACCGGGGTATCCTTGGTCACAACTCCCTCCTCCAAGGCCGCAACCGCTGTGACTATCTTGTAAGTGGACCCAGGTGGATACTGGGCCATGAGGGCTCTATTGGTAAGTGGGTGATCCCTGGATTCCACAAGTGATCTCCAAGCCTCCTGAGAGATCCCCTCGGAAAACAGATTGGGGTCGAAGGAGGGATGCGACACCATCGCCCATATGGCGCCTGTCCATGGGTCGCCCACTACCACTGCACCGGCCCTGTCCCCCAAGGCCTCTTCCGCCACATGTTGCAACTCCATATCGAGTGTGAGCACGACATCCGACCCTGGCTCGAAGGAGACCTCCTGCAGAACGCTCAACTGCCTTCCCTTGGCATCCACCTCCACCTGGATGCCCCCCTCCCTCCCCCTGAGATAGGGTTCGAACATCCTCTCCACGCCTGTCCTTCCCACCTTGTCACCTACCCTGTAACCCTTGTTCCTCCACTGTCTCAGGACCTCATCGGGTATTTCGGCCACATAGCCGAGGACGTGTGCCGCCTTGTTACCGAATGGGTAATATCTTCTCGGCTCCACCTCGACCCACACCCCCGGAAGGTTCATTCGATTGGTCTCTACCCAGGCCACCTCCTCCCATTTGAGGCCTTCTTTGAGGATCATGGATTTGAAAGGCGCAGCCTTTCTGGCCCTGATGAGGGATGATATGGCGCTCTCCTTGTCGAGAGTCACCCCGCGGGTGAGCTGGGTCACGACTCCCTCCGGGTCCTCCATCTCTGCGGGCACTACCATCAAATTGAATGAGGCCCGGTTGTCAGCCAGTATTTGACCCTTTCTGTCCAGGATGATGCCCCTGGGGAAGGGGACCCTTCTCAGCCTGAGACGGTTCTTCTCGGAGAGACGCTCGAACGTCTCGGCCTCCAGGATTTGGAGTTGCCAGAGCCGAAAGACCAGGACCAAAAAGGCTGCCAGTATGGCGAAGGTGGCGAACCTTATGGCTTTCCTCGAGGGTGGAAATTCCCTCGAATCCTTGTCGCCATTCCAGGCCAGTGTCTCCATTCTTCCCCTTCGATCCTTTCCACCTCAAAGGTTGCTGGAGGTGGTCTCCCTCGTCACCCTGCCCAGGGATTCAATGAATTGGAAGAGGTACATGAGAGGTGGAGATATGACCTCCAGGCAAAGGGCCTGGAAAAACATGGGCCAAAGGCCAAAGTCCTCCACCCACGAACTTCCCCCTATTAGGAGGCCCAACCCCAAGCAACTGATACCCCACAGGATACTCGCTGGCCCTGCCAGGAGCCCGAGTGCGACGGGGCTTTTCAAGATCAGACCTCTTTTCGTCCACTGGAGGGCCAAAACGACCAAAAGAGCACTTAGGGCCCCTATCCCGTGAGTGCCCCCTGAAAACACATCCGATGCGTAGCCCAGAAGGAAGGAGTGGATGAGGGAGGCCACAGGGGCCATTCTGAAGCCGTAGAACACAACTAGGGTCAGCCACAACTGAAGCCTCTGTTCCGAAAGACCCAACACCCTGAAGGCGGTCGTCTGAACTATGAGAAGAGAGAGGCCCAGGAGGAAGAAGCCCACATGCCTCATCTCTGGCCCTTCTTGCCTTCGGAAATACCCGGCTTCTTTTTGCCATCATCCCTCTGCTTCACTTCCTCTGTGCTCACGATTACGAGCACTTCCTCCAGACGCCGGAAGTCCACCTGCGGGACGACCTCCACTTTCTGGAACAGCCCATAGCCATCCTTCCACACCTTCTCCACTTTCCCCACCAACAGCCCCTTGGGGTAGATCCCTCCTAGGCCAGATGTTATGACTGTCTCTCCCGGCTCAACTGTCTCGCTTCTCGGCACATATTTGAGCTCGCATACATCCGGCCTCCCTACGCCTTCCAACACAGCCTTTGTCCGGCTCTGTTGGAGGAGGACGTCCACGGCACTGTTTCTGTCTATGATCATGAGGACCTTTGAGGATCGATCCGCCACCTCGATGACGTGGCCCACGAGGCCTTCCCTGGCCACAACTGGCATTCCCTTCTCTATTCCATCCCTGAATCCCTTATCCAGGATCAGTGTCCTGAACCACCCGCTCGAGTCCTCACCTATTACCTGAGAGGCCACTGTGGGGAAGGAGATGGAGTTCTGGAATTTGAGGAGGGCAGCTAGCCTTTCATTGGCCGACTTGATCTCCCTGCAATAAGCGAGCTCCTTTTCCAGCTCCTTGAGCCTCTCTGCCAAAAGCTTGTTTTCCTTTCGCACATCCACCAGGGCCACATATCCCAACCATATCTCCCTGATTCCCGAGAGGGCGTCTGCCAGGCCCTTCTGGAAAGGCCTCGCCGCTGCGTAGACGAGTCTCTCGAACAAGCTCAGGCTGCCGGGGTCGCGTCTGTGAGAGGATATTATGACGAAGGCTATGAACACGAGCCCTAGTGTCACCCAGAGAGTGGGGTGTCTTCGCCACCACATGGAGCCGCCTGCGGGCCTATAGGGTCATTTGGCCTCATTCACGTGACAGAACTTCTCTGTAAAGTTTCAGGTCATCGAGGGCCTTGCCAGAACCCAAGACAACGGTGGTCAGGGGATTGTCTGCCACTGTGACAGGAAGCTCTGTTTCCTCCCTCAGGAGCACATCCAGGTTCTTGAGTTGGGCTCCTCCTCCTGTGAGCACTATTCCCCTGTCCACTATGTCCGCGGCAAGCTCGGGGGGAGTCTGCTCCAGGACAACCTTCACCGTCTCCACGATGGCATTGAGAGGCTCGGCAATTGCCATCCTTATCTCCTCGGACCCTATGGTGAGGGTCTTGGGAATCCCCGCCACAAGATCTCTCCCCTTCACCTCTATGGTCGTCTCCTGTTCGAGGGGGTAAGCCGAGGCTATGGTCATCTTTATGGTCTCGGAGGTGCTCTCCCCTATGAGGAGGTTGTATTTCCTCTTTATGTATTGGATGATGGCCTGGTCCATCTTGTCGCCAGCTACCCTCACCGACTTGGCGTTGACTATCCCGGAGAGGGATATGACGGCCACCTCTGTCGTTCCGCCTCCCATATCCACTATCATGTTGCAAGTGGGCTCTGTTATGGGAAGCCCAGCCCCGATAGCAGCAGCTATGGGCTCCTCTATCACATAGACCTCTCGCGCTCCGGCTGCCTGGGCCGATTCCCTGACCGCCCTTTTCTCAACTGGGGTGCATCCGGAAGGGACGCATATTATGATCCTGGGCCTAACTAGACTGCTTCGATTGTGAACCTTCGCGATGAAATGCCTCAACATTATCTCAGTGATCTCGAAGTCAGCGATCACCCCATCCTTCATGGGTCTTATGGCCTCTATCTCCTCGGGAGTTCGACCCAACATCCTCTTCGCCTCTTCCCCCACCGCAACCACCCTTCGAACCCCTCGGGAATCCCGCCTCACTGCCACAACAGAGGGTTCTATGAGCACTATGCCCTTGCCCTTCACGTATACCTTGGTGTTGGCAGTTCCCAGGTCTATGGCCATGTCATTGGAGAACAGGCCGAAGATGGAGTCAAACATGGTCCCAACCCTTCACTTCTCGTCAATTGGATTGTTAGGAGTCGCCTTCTTGGCCCCTGCACAGGAGAAGACGACTCTAAGGATAACAAAGAAAGAAAAGCCATTCAAGAATCTTTCTCCTCCACCCCCTCCTAGGGGGATGGAAGGGGAAGGTTCCGGAAATAGAGGCCCCGGCCGCACCTCAACTTCCCTCTGGGATTGCCGCGCAATTTCATCTGTGGTAAGAACCTTGAGGTGGATA
>JAPWUY010000295.1 GCA_028275295.1 Thermodesulfobacteriota bacterium
ATCCTGATGGCCCTTTTGAGCCTTTTTTGGACCCCCTATCCCCCCAACGAGATGGACGCCTCAGCGAGGCTCAAAAGGCCCAGTTGGGAGCATCCCTTGGGAACGGACCAGTACGGTAGGGACATCCTCTCTCGGATAATGAGGGGAGCGGTCAATTCCATAGTGGTGGGGCTCGTGACAGTTGCCCTGGGCATGGCACTCGGGGTCGCAATGGGACTTGTGGCCGCTTATTGGGGAAGGCTGGCTGAGGAAGGAATCATGAGGATCTGCGATCTGCTTTTTGCCTTCCCAGCCGTGCTCACGGCCATCCTCATCACCTCTGTCTTCGGGCCGTCTGTGGTGAATGCCATGTTGGCAATCGGAATCTTCTACATTCCAGTTTTTGCCAGGCTTACGAGAGCAGTTGCCAAAGGAGTATGGGAGAAAGACTTCGTCTTTGCCTCCAGGGCATGTGGCCTGAGCGACTGGGCCATCACCTGGCACCACATCTTGCCCAATATCCTCTCGCCCTTGATCATACAGGGAACCATACAATTTGCCGTGGCCATTCTGGCCGAGGCAGGCCTGAGTTATTTGGGTCTCGGAGCTCAGCCGCCCCACCCATCTTGGGGAAGGATGCTCTACGAGGCCCAGACCTTTCTCGCGACAGCTCCTTGGATGGCCATATTCCCGGGAGCTGCCATTGCATGGGCTGTCCTCGGGTTCAACCTCCTGGGTGACGGCCTGAGAGATACCCTTGATCCCAAAATGGTGAGGAAGAGGTGAAGGATGCTCCAGGCCGATCTCGTAGAAGGAGTAATGAAACACATCCATGAAGGGGAGCTAGTGGATCTTGCTCGGGCTCTGGTGAGGATCAACTCGGTCTGGGACCCAGAATCCGGCACGTCGGAGAAGGAGGTCGCTGAGTTCGTGGCCAAGTGGGCGAGGGACGAGGGGTTCCAAGTGACGGTGGAGGAGGTACTTCCCGCAAGGCCCAATGTGATCATCACTTGGGAGGGAGTCGATCCATCCAGAACCCTCATGTTCGAGGCACACACTGATGTGGTCACCCCAGGGGATCCCTCTCTGTGGAGGTACGACCCCTTCGGTGGAGATGTGGTTGACGGAAAGCTCTTCGGAAGAGGGGCCAACGATACCAAGGGCAACTTGGCAGCGATG
This sequence comes from Thermodesulfobacteriota bacterium, assembly GCA_028275295.1. Taxonomy (GTDB): domain Bacteria; phylum Desulfobacterota; class Desulfocorpusculales; order Desulfocorpusculum; family Desulfocorpusculum; genus JAPWUY01. The sequence goes on from JAPWUY010000295.1 coordinate 1,159, forward strand.
CTCATAGCCATGGCCTCCATAAAAAGGTCAGGGGTCAAGGTCCAGGGCAGGATCATCGCAGGAGTCCTCTGCGACGAAGAGGGGATGATGGCGGGTGTCCAGGACTTCATTAGGAGGGGGCATGCCGATGGGGTGACGGCTGCCATAATATGTGAACCCCAAGATGGCATGATCTGCCACGTTCAGAAAGGGGCCATAAGGGCTCGGTTCATTGCCAAGGGAAGGATGAGCCACGGTGCCATGCCTCTTTCCGGCCTCAACCCCATGCCACTTTTGGGGAAGGTCATAGGCGGTCTGTCCCAGATGGAACTCAAGGCCATAGAGAAGGTGGGGAAGGACCCTCTTCTGGGATGGCCCAGTTTCACCCCCACAGTTTTCAGAGCCCCGAGCAAGGGCCCGGCTCAGCTCAATGTCATTCCAGCTACGGCTGAGCTTCTCGCGGACATAAGGACAGTGCCTGCTCAGTCTCACGAGGAGATAGTGAGGGAGTTGAGAGAGTTGGCATCCAGGTGCCTCCGGGAGACAGAGGAGGAATACCGCTCCCTGGATACTCTCCTGGGAATAGAGAGGGAAAGGGCTCTGGAGCTCCGATTGGAGATCTTGACCGACAGGCCCTGCACCCACACTCCCCTGGACCATCCCCTCGTTAGAGCCCTGGACTGGGCCACGAAATCCGTGACGGGAAGGGATCCAGTTCACGGGGGGGTGCCAGGGGCAACAGACGGGACATATCTCTGGGCCCTCAAGGGAATACCCATAGTGACAACAGGAGCTGGCAAAAGGGAGGTGCCCCACCGGGTGGACGAGTGGGTTGATCTGGGGCAGCTTCTGGACACTGCCAAGATATACGCATTGGGTGCACTGGCTTACTTCTCCATACCGTCATGAACGAGCCCCTTCTGGAGATAAAGGATCTATGTGTCGAGTTCCACACCCCTGAGGGGACCCTCTCGGCAGTGGACGGCGTGGAGCTGAGGGTAGGGGCTGGCGAGTCAGTCGGGATCGTGGGAGAGTCCGGCTGTGGAAAATCTGTCACTGCCCTCAGTGTGCTTCGTCTTGTGCCAGAGCCCCCGGGGAAGATAGCCAGGGGAAGGATCCTGTTCCAGGGAGGGGATCTCCTCGACCTCGACCAGGAAGAGATGAGGAAGGTGAGGGGGAGGAAGATCTCCATGGTCTTCCAGGAACCCATGACGTGTCTGAATCCGGTTATGACCATAGGCCACCAAGTGGCGGAGCCCCTGATGGTACATCGAAACATGTCCAAGAAGGAGGCCATGGAACATGCAGCCCAGTGGCTCCAGAGGGTCCGAATCCCTTCCCCAAAGGAAAGGCTCAGGGACTTCCCCCATCAATTGTCGGGCGGGATGCGCCAAAGGGTGATGATAGCCATGGCATTGATCTGCCATCCCAAGCTGCTCATAGCGGACGAGCCCACAACCGCCCTCGATGTCACGATTCAGGCTCAGATATTGGCCCTGATGAGGCGTCTCAAAGAAGAACTCAACATGGCCCTCCTCCTCATAAGCCATGACCTCGGCATCATAGCTCAGATGACCAGTCGGGTGGCTGTGATGTATGGAGGAGAAGTGGTGGAAGAGGCTCGGGTGGAGGCCCTATTTTCCTCCCCTCTCCATCCTTACACCCAGGGGCTCTTGAGCTCAATGCCCCCTAGGGATGGGTTAGCAGGAGGCAAAAAGAGAGAGAGGCTCAGGGAGATTCCTGGGACTGTCCCCTCCTTTTTGGAGAAGATCGAGGGCTGCAGGTTCAAAGACAGGTGTCCCAGGAGCTTCACCTTGTGCGGCCAAGAACACCCCCCGATTGTGGAGATATCCCCTGGCCACAGGGTCCGGTGCTGGCTCGCTATGGACTCTCGGAGGAAAGGATGATGGGGGAGCCCCTTCTCCAAGTCAGGGAACTGTCGAAGGTCTTCCCCCTGGGAGGGGGCCTTTTCCGCAGGCCCAGGGCTTGGGTGAGGGCAGTGGAGGGAGTCTCCTTCGATCTCTTCCATGGAGAATGCCTTGGGCTTGTTGGCGAGTCAGGATGTGGTAAAACCACCGTGGGAAGGCTCGTGATGAGACTTCTCGAGCCAACATCTGGGAGGGTCTTTTTCCAGGGGAAGGATCTCACTCGGATGAGCCCATCCGAGCTGAGATCCATGAGGAGGGAAATGCAGATAATCTTCCAGGACCCTTACTCATCCCTCGATCCCAGGAAGAAGGTAGTGGACATAGTCACAGAACCCCTTTGGGTGACCGGGCTTGGCCGATCCGAAAGGAGAAGGGAGGCGGGAGAGCTCCTGGAAAAGGTGGGGCTAAGGGCATCGGACATGGACAAGTATCCCCACGAATTCTCGGGAGGTCAGAGGCAGAGGATAGGGATAGCCAGGGCTCTCGCCACAAGGCCCAAGATGATAGTGGCGGACGAGCCAGTCTCGGCCCTGGATGTCTCCATTCAAGCGCAGGTGCTGAATCTCCTTGTGGACCTCCAAAGGGAGTTGGGACTTTCCTATATCCTCATCTCCCATGATCTGAGCATAGTGGAGTACATGTGCGATAGGGTCGCGGTCATGTACCTGGGCCGCATCGTGGAACTCGCCCCAGTTGAGGCCTTCCAAGAGGATGTTCGTCACCCCTATACCCTGAGCCTCAAGGCATCGGTCTTGCCACCCGATCCCACTGCGAGATGGGAACCTCCCCCTCTGGAAGGAGATGTGCCGAGTCCCATCGAGCCTCCAGAGGGTTGTAGCTTCCATCCCAGATGTCCATATGCCTTCGAGATCTGCGGA
>JAPWUY010000296.1 GCA_028275295.1 Thermodesulfobacteriota bacterium
ACCTCCCCGAACATCTGCCGTAGCCAGTCGGTGATGCAGGCCTCAAATACTTCTTCAACATGGGCGTGAGCGATTTCTATCCACTCAAACACCTCGTCTTGTGATGCTCCGCCAGCTCGAACCAGGAAATAGTCCAGGTCGAGCATCACCGCGATCGCATCCGATGTCTCCGGAGCTGCGCTGGCCAACTGCAACCTGAGAGCATCGCGAGAGCCCTCAAAGGGAATTTGGATGCCTACAATAAAGGGACCGTAATCCTGAGGGAGCCTCTCGCCCACAAAAGGCCGGAACTCAAAGTAGTCTGCCAATTCGACGCGCTCGCCGGGAAGCTCGATACGGTTGATATACCGCAACCCGATGCGCTGGATCCCCCTGGGGGTGGCCGCAGACAGGTAGGCCTCAAGCTCTTGTCGGATCAATGGCACGAACTCTTGCCAGGTAGGATAAGGCTTCAAGTGGTTGACGGCTAGCAGATTGGGCCCAACCTGAATAAGGGCCTTTTCATCCTCGCGCAAGAACTGCATTCGATCGGTGGTTAGGACTTGTTGTTCGACGCCTCCTGGACCGGCTGCGACGCTAACTTCAAATGCCTTCCCCTGGCGTCTTATGGGAAAGCTATCCCGGATCTTCCCGTAGACGAGGCCCGGGACAGCCATATCCCAAGGTTCACCCGGTTCAAATCGGAACTCGCAAAAAGCTTCAACAATCGGTGGACTCCGGTATTTCTTGCCCATGAATCAAGCCTCTCTTTCAGAGATTGTGATCTCTACCATCTTCGTCGTGTCGTTGCCGAAGATATCTACAACCTTCACCAGCACCTTGTAATCACCTGGCTCGTCGCACGTGAAGACCCAATTTGGATCAAAGGGAAACTCGGCGGCCTCGGCCTGGCTCCAGAAGCACCTCTTGCTAGGCCACAATTGTCGAGCGAGCTTCTCAGTCCTCTGGGCCTCCTCCGTTATCCCTTGATCCTATTTGACCGTATCTACTCCTCTCCCTACCTTATAGCCCAAAATGCTCAGAGGGCCAAGCTCAAGATCGATGGGAAATCTGCGGGGGGCGACCTCCCACCCAGAGGACTGCTCATCGTAGGATCCGCGCGAAATCCTTTTTCACGAGGCACTTCACGTTTTGACGGGTATCCAAATACCCTCTCTGTATATCAATCGGGAGAAAGGCTCCAGAGGGTCGACTTCCGATGGCTTGGACTTGGGAGAAGGAGATCTCGTCTCGTGATACTCAGGGTCCCATGGCATGAGGAGCAATGGACCCCAGCGCGTCCTGACCGTCCTGGGCAATCTAACCTCTCCCCAGGACGTTCTTTCGAGAAGACTCCCCAACCCTCCCTCCTCCTCCAATCTCATTATCTCCCACAGGGTGACCAGGGTCGGAGGGCTCAATGGAAGGATCCCCCTGTGGTTGCCCAGCAAGGCCTCTTTCGGCTTTGTCCATTTCCCATCCACGGTCTCAACGGGGTCGGGACTGCATACTTGTCCCTCGGGGTGAAGGGCAATGAAGAACCTCGTGTCGAACCTCATCTGCTGGATGACAGGGGTCACCCAATGGGCAAAGGGAGCAAGGGCGGAGACGGAAAGCCTCAAGCCCTCATCCAAGACCATGTCCCTGAACCAGCGGGCTGAATGGTGAAAAGCGCCCCTCCTCCCTCTCCATACCTGATAAGGGAGAACGTTCTCGCACATTAGCACCCCGGCCTCCTCAAAGGTCTCCCTTATGGCACAAATCACATGGCCAATGGCATCCTCAGGAAGGAGCCCCTCGCTTAGCCTCCTCAGCGCCTCTTCTGGGTCCTGATCCAGGTGGTCTTGCCATATGGAGGGATCTCGATCGAGGGGGTGTACCGTTCCCCCGGGGAAGACGTAAAGATTGGGCATGAAGCGGCTCTGAGGGCTCCTCCGTAGGAGGTACACGAGGGCTTGGCCCCATTCATCCGTGCGAAGAAGAATGAGGGTCGATGCCAGCCTCGGGACCTGTGAAGATGACTCCTCCCCATCCATCACGTAGAAAACCTACCACGTCCCTTACTCCAGGGCAAGGAAAACGCTCCCCCAGGGGAAAACATGGGTTCCAAAGGCCCTCTAACTGTGGGAGCTCGTAGAACCTCCCCCTTATGGGGAGAGGGGTTTTTGAGTGGAGGAGTTTTCATTTGACAAAAGATCCTTTCGGTCATAATCTGAAGCTTGCGGCTTTTTGGCCCGCCAAGTGATATGAGAAGGGAGCAAAGAGATGTCGAGGAGTGCAATATTTGTGGGTGCCCTGCTTTTTTTGGGGGCATGGGGGGTGGCAATGGCGTCGGAAGACAAGAGTGAAAAGCAGGGCGATGTTCCCAAGGTCGTCGCGAAGGTCAATGGCAAGAGCATAAGCGGAGAGGAATACAAGAAGCTCTTCAAGCAGATGGAAGCTTCCCAGGCTCAGCAGGGCCCTGGAGGACAGGTGCCAGATCCCAAGGCCCTGAAAGAGCAAGTTATGGATCGTCTCATCACCATAGAGGTTCTTTCCCAGAGGGCTGAGGAACTCAAGATAAAACCTGACCCCAAGGAGTTGGACCAGAAGATGGAGGAGATAAAGCAGAATGTGGGTGGAGAAGAGGCCCTCAAAGAGGCCCTGAAGGCCCACGGAATAAGTCTCCAGGAGCTGAGAGCGGATGTGCAGAGGTCCATGAGCATTCAGAAGCTCCTGGACCAGGAGGTCTTCGAGAAAGTGACAGTTGAAAAGGCCGAGGCCAAGGGGTTCTACGACTCCAACCCACAGGTTTTTCGCATACCGGAACAGGTGAGAGCCAGGCACATAGTGATAAGGGTGAAACAGGGGGCAAGCGAGCAGGAAAAGAAACAGGCCCGGGCTGAGATAGAAAAGGCAGCTGAGAGGATAAAAAAAGGGGAGCCTTTCGAGAATGTGGCCAGGGAGATCTCCCAGGACGGCTCTGCTCAAAGGGGCGGAGATCTGGGCTACTTTAGCAGGGGGCAGATGGTCCCGGAGTTCGAGAACGTGGCCTTCAGCCTCGAGAAAGGCAAGGTGAGCCCTGTTGTGGAGACCCAGTTCGGCTACCACCTCATAAAGGTGGAGGACAAAAGGGAAGCTAGGACACTGGGGTTTGAGGAGGTAGAGCCAAAGATAGAGGAGTTCCTGAGACAGAAGAAAGGAGAGGAGAGCCTGAGGGTATATGTGAATGGTCTCAAAAGTCAGGCCAAGATCGAGAGGGCAAGTTTCTGAGAAAGGTTCGGAACTGCAGACCTCAGGGGCCGAACCAAAGGCCCCATGGCTGCATAGGGGTGTCCGGGGCATCTTGTAAAGAAGGGGAAAGGAGGTGTGTTGATGAGAGGAAAGTGGATTGTCATTGGGTTGATGGGCCTTTTTCTAATTGCCGGATGCGCACCGACTCATATGGGTGTGCCAGACAGGGCTCTCATAGTTCCTGGGGAATTTTCCCAGACCGAGGCTGCCATAGCCGCCTCCGAGCAGTCCGCTGGGGCCAAACACTGCCCCGAGAAGATAGCCAAGGCCAAAGAGCTAGCCAAGAAGGGTGTAGAGGCTTACTGGGCGTGCAGGACCGATGAGGCCATGAAACTTCTCGCTGATGCCAGGAACCTGGCCAAAGAAGCGGAAGGTTGCCAACCTCCTCCGCCTCCTCCAGCTCCCAAGCCCGCGCCTGCTCCTGCGCCGCCGCCTCCTCCCAAGAAGGAGCCAGTCAGCTTCCATTCGGTGTACTTCGATTTCGACAAAGCCACCTTGAAGCCCGAGGCGAAAGCCGAGCTCGACAGGGCAGCGAAGATCCTCCTCGAGAATCCTGACCTCACCCTCGAGCTTCAGGGCCATACGGATTCCATTGGGACCGATGCTTACAACAAGGCCCTCGGAGAGAGAAGGGCCAAGGCAGTGTTCGAATATCTCAAGGCCAAGGGAGTGGCACCCCATAGGC
>JAPWUY010000003.1 GCA_028275295.1 Thermodesulfobacteriota bacterium
AGGATAATGGCCCTGGACCTGGCTCCTGAGATCCCCCCGGATGTAATGCTCGAGAAGGACTTGGCGGGGGTTGGAGGTTTCCTCAGGGTACCTGAGGCCAGGGGCGTCCTTTACTTGAGGCCGAGGATTCTTCCCCCTAGGCTCATGGCAAAAAGACCCGAAGAGGCAATCTCGATCGCCCAGGAGAACCTGCGAGCCATAGAGGGGATCTTGGAGCGGCCCCCCGAGGCGAGGGATATTCTGTTTGTCAATGACGTGAGCCTCTATCTCCATGCTGGAGATGCGAACCAGTTGATCTGTTTTTTCAGGAAGTTCCCGACAGTTGTTGCAAACGCGTATAGGGGGACAAAGCTCCCTCAAGGTTTCATCTCCTCGAGAGAGAGGGAGCAGGTCGATATCTTGGTTCAGTTCTTCGATCTCGTTTTGGAGCTATGAGGAATCCACTGGCAATGGAGGAGACCATGGGAAGAGAGTTGGACGAGAGGATCATAACGAGGGCCATCTTGGAGCGGTTTATGAGGAAGCTCGAATCCTGCCTTGACCTGGATGTGGCTATAGTTGGGGCCGGGCCATCGGGTCTTGTGGCTGCCCACGATCTCGCTGCAGCAGGCCTCAAGGTCGCTGTTTTCGAGCGGAAGCTCAGCGTTGGAGGGGGTATGTGGGGCGGCGGAATGATGTTCAACGAGATAGTGGTCCAGGAGGAGGCCAGGGGCGTCCTGGAGAAATTCGGTGTCAAGACAGAGAAGTTCCAGGAAAATTATTTCACAGCGGATTCCGTCGAGGCTGTGACTACCATTTGTTCCAAAGCAATGGGCGCGGGGGCCAAGATCTTCAACCTCATGAGCGCCGAGGATGTCATAGTGAGAGAAAAAAGGGTGTGTGGACTGGTGATCAACTGGACGGCCGTCGAGATGGGGGGTCTGCACGTGGATCCCCTTGCCCTCCATGCTCGTTTCGTTGTGGATGCCACAGGCCACGAGGCACAAGTGGTGAGGGTGGTGGAAAGAAAGGTGGGAGCGGAGCTCTTCACCCCCGATGGTCGGATCCAGGGAGAGAGGTGCATGTGGGCAGAGATCGCTGAAAGGACGACCCTGGATAACACCAAAGAGGTCTTCCCCGGGCTTTACGTTGCCGGGATGTGCGCCAATGCAGTTTTCGGATCTTTCAGGATGGGGCCCATCTTCGGGGGGATGCTCCTCTCGGGACAGAAGGTGGCGAAGTTAATACTGGAAAGAAGGGGAGAGATGGGAAGATGAAGAGGGTTCTCACCATAGCTGGTTCGGATTCGGGGGGAGGAGCCGGGGTGCAGGCTGACCTCAAGGTAATAACAGTGCTTGGGGCTTATGGGATGAGTGTTATCACTGCCCTGACCGCCCAGAACACCCTGGAAGTGAGGGGGGTGGAGGTGGTATCGCCAGAGTTCGTCCGAAGCCAGATGGACTGTGTTTTGAGCGACATAGGAGCAGATGCTGCCAAGACAGGGATGCTCGCGACCCCGGAGATAGTGGAGGTGGTAGCCAGAGGGATCAGGGACCATAACATAGAGACCTTGGTTGTGGATCCAGTGATGGTCGCCAAAAGTGGGGACAGGCTCCTCACCGAGGACTCCTTGGAGGTGGTCAAGAGAGAGCTCATTCCCCTGGCCTTGGTGGTGACCCCCAATATCCCCGAAGCATCAGCTTTGACGGGACTGGATATCGAGGGGCCCAAAGGGATGGAGGAGGCCGCCCGGGCCATTCACGCCATGGGAGCCAAGAACGTGGTGATAAAAGGCGGGCATTTGGAGGGGGATGCCCTGGATCTCCTCTTCGATGGAAGATCTACCTACTGGAAGAGGGCGAGGAGGATCCACACTGGCAATACTCATGGAACTGGATGCGTTTTCTCCGCTGCCTTGGCGACGTTTCTGGCTCAGGGTAATGACGTTGTCTCAGCCTTCACCATGGCAAAGGAATTTGTCACAAGGGCCATTCTCTCTTCCCTTCCTTTGGGAAAAGGATCCGGGCCCACAAACCCCTATGTGGAGGTCCAGAGATGGAAGGAAAGGGAGGCAGTTCTGGAGGACCTGAGGTTGGCCATGGAGAGACTCGAGGGAGCTCCATTGGGGGAGCTGATCCCTGAGGTGAGATCCAACCTGGGCTACGCCCTTCCAGGTGCTGTGGACAAAGGGGATGTGGCGGCCTTCCCCGGGAGGATAACCCAGATAGGGAAAAAGGTCATGGCGTGCAAGGATCCCGCCTTCGGTGCCTCGAACCACATAGCCAAGGTGATCCTGGCAGCCATGCGCCACGACCCGGGTATGCGTTCGGCCATGAACATAAGATTCGGAGAGGACGTCCTGGAGGCTTGCAGGAGGGCGGGATTCCTCCTCGCAAGTTTCGACAGGAAGGAGGAGCCACAAGATGTGAAGGAGATGGAAGGGTCCACTCTGGAGTGGGGAACCCATAAGGCCATTTCCTCTCTGGGAAGGGTGCCCGATGCCATCTACGATATGGGAGAAGTGGGCAAGGAACCCATGATCAGGATCTTGGGTAGGACCCCGATGGAGGTGGTGGAGAAGGTCATCTCCCTCATTTGAGGGTGTCAGGCCCCCTGAGCCTTTCTCTTTCGATATATGAGCATCAGGTTTCTCATATAGATGAAGGAGCCAGTGGATTGCCCCAGGATGAAGACGAGATCCTGCCTGTAGATGGCATAGGCCAGGAGAATCAGGCTCCCTCCCAGGCTCAGGTACCAGAAGGCAACGGGTATGACGCTCTCCTTCCTTCTCTCGGACACTATCCACTGAACCAGAAACCTGAGAGAGAAAAGGAATTGTCCGGAAAGCCCCACTATGACCCACGGATTGGAAAGCTCAGAGGCAATCTTCATGACACCCCGACCTCTCCTCTACTTCGTAGCTTATCCTTCTTTTCTTGAGCCAACGAACCCCCCACATGTCCATTACTCCCCGAAGGAGCCTGTTTCGGATATTGTACTTGGACCTCCCGTACCTCCTCGGATAGTGGGGAACTGGAACCTCGCACACCCTGAATCCTCTCATCCTGAACAGGGTGGGGAGAAAACGGTGTAGCCCGTCGAAGGGTATGATGGCCTCGAGACACTCCCTTTTGAATGCCTTGAATCCGCAGGCCGTGTCGCGAATCTGCTCCATGGTTACAAGATCCCGCACCCAATTGGCGATCTTGGTGGAAACCCTCTTGAGCCAGGGGTCCCTCCTCTCCTTCCTCCAGCCCGTTGCGACGTCGAATGGTCCGATCTTGTCCAGGAGAAGGGGTATGTCGTGAGGGTCGTTCTGGAGGTCGCCGTCCATGGTTATTATAACCTTTCCTCTGGCTTCCCTGAGGCCGGCCCAGAGCGCTGTAGATTGCCCGCAATTGGTATCGAGACGAATGTACCTTACCCGGGGATCCTCCATATGGAGCCTTCTCAGGATCTCCAATGTGCCATCGTGGCTTCCGTCATCCACGAAGATTATCTCGAAGGGAACCCCCCTGGGCTCCAGGGTCTCTTTTATGCCCCTGGCCAAGGGCTCTATGTTCCCCTCCTCGTTGAAAACAGGTATCACCGCACTGTAATGAGGCGCTTCCATTCCCATCTCACCCCCACAAGGGGAACTCCTCCTCAGCTTTCCACCTCCGAATGCTGCCTCGCGCAATTCACAATGGACTGGAGCCTCGCAGGATCGTAACCCACAAGCACGTCATTCCCACAGGTCACAACTGGAACGCTCCTCACCCCCGAGACCCTCACTAGCTCCTCCAATGCATTGGGATCCCTGGTCACATCCAGCTCGGTGAATGGGACTCCCGCCTGCGAAAGAAACTCTTTCGCCTTCTTGCACCAAGGTCAAGTGGGCGTGGTGAATATTCTCACCTCCATGGCATCCCTCCTCTGAAGTCTGTTCATCCGGATCCCCGGGAAGGCCCGTTGGGAGGTTCCCATCGGCTCATTTGTAGAAAGCGAGAAGCCACGCATTGCTGATTGCCACTGAAAGGATCATGTAAGGAAAACCAAGTCTCAGAAAATGGGCGAAGCTCACTGGATATCCAGCTGAGTTAGCCATTCCCATGGCCACCATGTTGGCCGATCCACCCACAACTGTCCCGTTTCCCCCGAGGGAGACGCCCAAGGCGAGGGCCCACCAGAAACCTTGGAGATTCACCTCGGGCAATGCGTGGCTCAGGTGGGAGACGACTGGCAACATAGCTGCAGTGAGGGGAAGGTTGTCCACAAAGGCTGCCATCAGAGCACTTCCCCAAAGGAGGAGCGATATGGCGACAGAAGGATCCCAGTGGGATAGAGCTACGAAGGCCTCGGAGACAAGAAAAAGGGCTCCACTCTCCTCGAGTGCAGCCACCATCCAAAAGAGGAAAAAGAGGAACAACAAGAGGGGCCACTCCACTTCCCTTTCCAGGAACTCGAGCATTCTCAGTCTTCTCGTCAGCACTCCATAGATGAAGAGGGCTGCTCCCCCTCCCAAAACCGGAACGCACGGCTCCATTCCCCAAGACCCATGGACCAGAAGAAGGGCCACTGCCAATGAGCCGACTAGGAGTCCAAAGATCAGGAAGCGCCTGTCCTTTATCCTCGCGGCACGAAGCTCCTCTTCCAGAGATTCATGGCTTTCGGTGGGTATTCTCTCTCTGTTTGCCAGGGCCGTCATCCCCAAAAGTGCCACCAGGGCCAATCCGCAAAGGGGGCCCAGGTTTTCCAGAAAATCCACGAAACTGAGGCCACTTGCCGATCCTATCATCACGTTGGTGGTATCTCCTATGAGGGTGGCTGTGCCTCCAAGATTGGAGGCCAGCACCTGCGGGATCAGGAGTTTGACGGGATTCACTTTGAGGGCCTGGGCAAACTTGATGCTCATGGGCGCGAGAACGATTATTGCTGCGACATTGTCCACAAATGCCGAGATGGCTGCGGTGGTCAAGACCAATAAGGCCGAGAGGGTCTGGATCCTGAACCTCCCAAGCACAAAGCATTTGGCCACTATCCAGTCGAATATGCCAGTCCCTTTCATGGCTCCTACAGCAAGCATCGCTCCCAGGATCAGGGCTATCACGTTGAGATCCACTGCCTGAGAGAGAGCGGAAAAAGATATTATCCGGTAATCTGGGAGAAATATACCCACTGTGGAGCTCACAAGGAGAAGAAAAACTGCTCCAGCCATCGCAGCAACCGTCCTGTGCACGAGCTCGAAGGCCATGAGAAGGTACACAACCAGGAAAACAGCTGAGGAGATGAGAGTTCCCGGCCCCAGCTTTCTCGGTAAAGAGATGTGTTTCGTGAAGTAAAAGTGTTCGCCTCTCTGGGCCAAATCCCCCCCTTCTAGGGAGACCACAACACTCATGAACCCTGGCTTTGTCACTTCCAGCTCCAGCTTACTTCCTTCTTGGATGGGAGAGGAGGGAGAAAACTCCGCCAGATACCATCCCTTGCAATCAGATGACACCTGAGGGGATCTCTTCCCACCTGAGACGAGCTCTTGGCCCTGGCCGTCTAGTCGGACACTTATCCTGGCCTCTTTCACGGGCTCGAGATGAGGGTCCACCACTCTTCCAGAGATGTGCACTATCTGTGATGGCTGGGACGGGGCTTCTTTGCCAAGAGTCTCTCCCCCTTGCAAGGAGAACAGGGTCACAAGAAATGCACAGATTGCCGCTTGGAGGAACGGACCTCCTCGGTTTCTCTTTGGGGCCTTGGTGCCGGCTCTCCTCCTTTCATTGAGGGCGCGCATAATTTAGAATTTGTACCACAGGCCTTCTTCTGGCACAAGGAGACCATGTTCTCGATGGGGTGAGCCTTCTTTCGGAGGAGGCAAGGAGTTTGCTAAAATCTTTCCATGCGCATAGCCATCATCTCCGACATCCATGGGAACTGGGAGGCCTTCGAGGCTGTGCTCCGGGATGTGGAAGCCCAGGGGATAGGGAAGATCCTCTGTCTGGGAGATGCGGTGGGCTACGGAGCCGACCCGGAACTCGTGGTAGAGGAGATCAGGAGGAGGGAGATCCCCTCGATTCTGGGAAATCACGAACTAGCCCTTTTGGATCCCTCTTTGTTGAGCTGGTTCAATCCCCCCACTCAGCAGTCCCTGCTCATAACAAGAAGGCTCATCTCGGAGAGCACAATGGAGTACATAGCCTCCCTCCGGACCACGATGGTCTGGGAGAGGGCCCTCTTGGTCCACGGAGCCCCTCCCGATTCTGTGACGACTTACCTTTTCGAGCTAGGAAAGGGGGAGTTGAGAAGGCTTCTCACGGAACTGGAACAAGAACTCTGTTTTGTGGGGCACACGCACCAGCTCGAGGTGATAGGTTGGGACGGAAAGGACGTTAGCTTTTACCCCTTGGGACCAGGGGAGCACAATCTCAGGGCCGGATGGAAGTACATAGTGAACGTGGGAAGTGTAGGCCAGCCGAGGGACGGGGATAACAGGGCGAAATATGTGATCTGGGATCCTGATGTTGGGACTCTGGAGGTACGGTTCGTCCCCTACGACATAGCTCGGGCCGCATCCAAGATAATAGAGAGAGGTTTTCCGGCTTTCAACGCTGTCCGCCTTTGGTGAGAAGGAAAAGGAGCCTCGCCATGCCAGTGGATAAAAGAAGCCAGGAGCAGATATCCTGCCCGGTCTGCGGGGCTACGTATCGCCTGACCCAGTGGACCATGATGAAGATGCTCCGCAAGCCCAAGTGTCAGAGATGCGGGGCTGACCTGACCGAGACATTGAAGGCGAAACTCCAGAGGAGGCTCATCTCGGCAGCCTCTGGGCAGGTGACATGCCCCAGGTGCAATCAGAGTCAGGATCCCGCACCTTACTGCAAGTGGTGCGGAAATCCTCTGGAGAAGGTCTCGGTGCCCAAGCAAGGGGAGAGGTCTGTCCCTGCCTTCTCTTTCCCTTGGCTCAGGCTTCTGTCTACGGCTGTGGTTCTACTCTTCCTCGTCATGATCCCTTTTCTCCAGGAGATGCAAGTTCCCCAAGCCCTCGAGGAATCGAGGGCTTTTCTCCTCGAGGAGGACAGACTAGCCAATATCTTGGGAGGAAAGCTCAAGTGGGGTCCCATACCGTTTTTCTTCTGGAGGAGCGTGGAGGGATCGTCGGAACGGTGGAAAGGCTCCTTCTATTTCCTCGCCCAGGGTCCCAAGACCACAGCAGTGGCCATAGTGAAGCTGGAGAAATCGGGCAGATCCGCGGGAAGATGGAAGGTCGTTGAGGGAAGCTACGCCCTGGATACAAACGGAAACAGGATACCAATTCCCCACAGATCCCCTCCCAAACCAAAACTAGGGGCATAGCCCTGGGAGGGCGAGAGCCCTTCTTTTCTCCTTATACCAATCGATTGTCCTTCGCAGTCCCTCTTCCAGAGAGACCTTCGCCTTGAATCCCAGGTACTTCTCAGCTCGGCCTGTATCGAGGCAGCGGCGGGGCTGGCCGTCGGGCTTGGTCACATCCCAGAGTATTTCTCCCGAAAACTCTGTCAGTCTGGCAATGAGGGAGACGAGCTCCTTTATGCTTATCTCATGGCCCGAGCCCAAGTTCACTGGCTCTGCACCATCGTATATCTCCGTGGCAAGGAGGATACCCTCGGCTGCATCCTCAACGTACAGGAACTCCCTGGTCGCCGAGCCAGTGCCCCATACCTCTACTTGCCTTTGGCCCCTCTCTTTCGCCTCCAAGCACTTGCGAATCAGGGCCGGAATGACGTGGGATGTTTCCAGGTCAAAATTGTCCCTCGGCCCGTAGAGGTTCACGGGAATCAGGTAAATAGCGTTGAATCCGTACTGCTTCCTGTAAGCCTGCGCCTGCACCAAGAGCATCTTCTTGGCAAGGCCGTAAGGCGCATTGGTCTCTTCCGGATAGCCGTTCCAGAGGTCCTCTTCTTTGAACGGAACGGGCGTGAACTTGGGATAAGAGCAAACAGTCCCTATGGCAACGAACTTCTCGACACCTGCCCTCCACGACTCGTGCATGAGGTGAACGCCCATTGTGAGGTTGTCGTAGAAGAACTCTGCCGGGTGAGCGCGATTGGCCCCTATCCCCCCAACGCGAGCGGCCAGGTGAATGACCACATTGGGCCGTGTCTCATTGAGGAGCCTCCGAATGGACTCCACCTGGCGCAAATCGAACTCCTGGCTCCTGGGAACCCAGATCTCCTCGCAGCCCTTCTCCCTGAGTTTCTCAACCACGAATGAACCCAGGAATCCGCTGCCACCTGTCACTAGGATCCTCTTTTTGCGCCAGAAACTCATGGATCGAACCCCTGAAACTCATTTTGGAGCCAGGAAGTCACAGCTCCTTCCCATCGGTGCCAGCCTGAAAATTTCTCTTGCAGGATGCGCTTTCCCTCACCGGGAGGCTCAAGACCCACTGCTTCGATATCGGCATCGGCCATTATGCGAACCAGCTCTCTGAAACTCACCTTCGGAAGCCAGCCCAGCTTCCTCCGGGCCTTGGAGGCATCGGCCAAGAGAAACTGCACTTCCACAGGCCTAAAGTAGCGGGGGTCTATCTTCACGTGCTCTTGCCAGTCGAGTCCTACATAGGAGAATGCCTCTCGGAGAAACTCTTTCACCGAGTGGGACTCGCCGGTTCCGATCACGTAATCGTCGGGCTCGTCCTGCTGGAGCATGAGCCACATGGCCTCCACGTACTCTGGCGCGTAGCCCCAGTCCCGCCGAGCCTCTAGATTGCCCAGGTAAAGGCTTCTCTGCTTTCCAGCCAGAATGTTGGCAACGGCTCGAGTGATCTTGCGAGTGACGAAGGTCTCCCCCCGCCTCGGGCTTTCGTGATTGAAAAGGATGCCATTGGATACCCAGAGCCCATATCCATCGCGGTAGTTCACGGCCATCCAGTAAGCGTAGACCTTTGCGGCCGCATACGGACTGCGCGGCCGAAAAGGAGTGGATTCGTTCTGGGGAGCAGGTGCGTCCCCGAACATCTCCGAGCTAGATGCCTGGTAAAACCTTGTCTTGATGCCGCTTCGCCTTATGGCCTCGAGGAGTCGGGTCGTGCCGAGGCCCGTTACATCGCCTGTGTACTCGGGCATATCGAAACTCACTCGGACATGGCTTTGGGCTCCCAGATGATAGACCTCGTCAGGCTGTATGTTGTAGACGAGATTGGTTAGCTGTTCGGAATTGGAGAGGTCCCCGTAATGGAGGAAAAGCCTCACCCCTTTCTCGTGGGGGTCGCGGTAAAGATGATCTATTCGCTCGGTGTTGAAAGTGCTTGCCCTCCTGATGAGGCCATGCACCTCGTATCCTTTTGAGAGGAGAAGCTCTGCTAGGTAGGAGCCATCCTGCCCTGTGATGCCGGTAATCAAAGCCCTTTTCATCTCAAATCCTTCTCTCTCCCCTCCTCCCCGGCCACTCTCCCGCCAAGGCCGGGCCTTGGCCGTAAACTCGAGCTCAGGGACGTATGCAACATTCTAATCGGAAATTCCACGGACTATCCAGTCCTTGTATTTGCCTCCTCGTCACGAAGGGGGCCACTCACATGAGCCCGGGAGAGAAAAGTTCCAGAAGAAGGCGGCCTAGCCGACGGCATGAGGCCTTATGGTGTGGCCCCCCGGCATCACCCCAAAGGGGCCCTTCTCGGAGGGGCGCGGTCTCCGCGCCCGGATTGCGAGGCCTTACTCATGCCAAGGCATTTCATTACCCGAGGTGGGTGGCCGGGTGGCCGTAGCATAATGGGGACATGCCTCGGTCAAACCGGTGCCCTCCTCCGGGCGTGCAGAGCCCGCCCCTCCGCGGGGGGACCATCCGAGCTAGGAAGGCCTTGCGGTGGAAGGCCCGGAGATGACGCGAAAGGCGATTTCCTCGGAGGGGCGCGGTCTCCGCGCCCGCATGCTACGGCCGGACGAATGGCAAGGCATTGCGTTGCCACCGGTGCCTTTCCGAGAAGCCGGTGGCCAAGAAGGGGTAATGTTGTGCTCGCCGCGATGCCTTCCTTTGCGGGCGTGCGGAGCCCGCCCCTCCGCGGGGGTGGACCATCCGAGCTAGGAAGGCCTTGCGGTGGAAACCCTGGGATAACGCTGGGGGTGGTTCTCTCGGAGGGGCGCGGTCTCCGCGCCCGCGTTGCAAGGCCGAACTAGCGCCGTGGCGTTCCATTTCCACCCGGTGGGGGGGCGAGAGGCGGGTGGCCTACCGGGGGTATGTCTCGCAGAAACCCATGCCATCCTTGCGGGCGTGCAGAGCCGGCCCCTCCGCGGGGGTGGACCATCCGAGCTAGGAAGGCCTTGCGGTGGAAACCCTGGGATAACGCTGGGGGTGGTTCTCTCGGAGGGGCGCGGTCTCCGCGCCCGCATGCTACGGCCGGACGAATGGCAAGACATTGCGTTGCCACCGGTGCCTTTCCGAGAAGCCGGTGGCCAAGAACGAGCAATGTTGGAGTTAACGTGATGCCTTCCTCCGGGCGTGCGGAGCCCGCCCCTCCGCGGGGGTGGACCATCCGAGCTAGGAAGGCCTTGCGGTGGAAACCCTGGGATAACGCTGGGGGTGGTTCTCTCGGAGGGGCGCGGTCTCCGCGCCCGCGTTGCAAGGCCGAACTAGCGCCGAGGCGTTCCATTCCCACCCGGTTGGGGGGCGAGAGGCGGGTGGCCTACCGGGGATATGTCTCGCAGAAACCCGTGCCATCATTGCGGGCGTGCAGAGCCCGCCCCTCCGCGGGGGGCGAGCCAAGATGAGAGGGCCTTGCGGGGGGAGGCCCGGGGATAGCGCGAAAGGCGATTTCCTCGGAGGGGCGCGGTCTCCGCGCCCGCATGCTACGGCCGGACGAATGGCAAGACATTGCGTTGCCACCGGTGCCTTTCCGAGAAGCCGGTAGCCAAGAACGAGCAATGTTGGAGTTAACGTGATGCCCTCCTCCGGGCGTGCGGAGCCCGCCCCTCCGCGGGGGGGCGAGCCAAGGTGAGAGGGCCTTGCGGGGCAAACCCGGGGATAACGTTGGGGGCGGTTTTCTCGGAGGGGCGCGGTCTCCGCGCCCGGAAATACGGGCCGGAAGCAAGCCAAGGCACAACATAATCATCGGGGGCAAACGAACGTTTGGTGGCCCAATGGGGTGATCCCACGGTAGAGGCAAGACTCCGCTAGCGGGCGTGCGGAGCCAGCCCCTCCACGAGGTGGGCTATCCAAGCTAAGAGGGCCTTGCGGGGGGAGGCCCGGAGATGACGCGGAAAGCGTTTTTCTCGGAGGGATGCGCTCTGCGCGTCCGGATAGCAAGGCCGGACGCAAGCCCGGGGTATGGTATGATCACCGAGGAGCGAACGAACGGCCGGTGGCCTAATAGGGAGATGCTCCGGTCAAGCGCAAGTCTTTCCCGCGGGCGTGCGGAGCCAGCCCCTCCGCGGGGGGCAAAAGTGGGTGAGAGGCCTTGCGGAGAAAAGCCGGGGATAATGCGGAGGGGCGGTTTTCTCGAAGGGGCGCGGTCTCCGCGCCCGCATGGCAAGGCATCACGGATGGCAAAAGGTTTCATCAATGGCCAAGGATGGGCGAGAAACCGCTGGCTCAATGGCGAAATGCCTCGCTCAAACCCATCCCATCCTCGCGGGCCTGAGGAGACGCCTTTCCGCAAGGGGTCGAGCCGCTTGGTCAAAATATACGGACGAAATCACCTGTCCGACAAACTCGTGCCATCGCAGTTGACCTGGCAATCCCCATCTTGATCGGCTCCTTGAGCTGCATCATACGTGACCAAAAAGGGGTTTTGATTCAGGTTGCAATTGGGACGGGAAAGATACACGTTGACACTCTGGCCTTGGCCCACAGAAAAAGAGGATCCGCGCGCAACCTGTGTGCAAGAAGGATAGCCTCCTCCCTGGACCCAGATAGCCCAGGTTCTCGTGTTGAAGACCGAATACACGCTGCAAGAAGGACCTGGAGACTAGGGGGAACAAGACAACCGGGTGTAAAGAGCATTGGGCGCTATCGCCACTGTTATGTCGTCGAAAGTCGCCGTGGGGGTCCGGGCCTCGTAAACGCGGTCTTTATCCGCGTTTTCCTCATCTAGCCTTGAGTTCTCTCCCATGGAGATGACAACTGCTGCCTGGGGTGAACTGGGCCCCCCTGCTGAGAAGGCGACCTGTGGAAGCTCCGTCGCTCCTGTCGCTCCTATAGATGCCAGGGCACTACAGAGGGCTTGAAGATTGTTTGTGTTCGTGAGCCTTTGGTTCACGTCGTACTGGTAAGCATTTCTCCACGGATCAACCGCTCCGAGCCCCAAATCCACAAATGGAATAGTGCCAGTAACCTGGCCAGTATCCTGCACCCCATCTCCATTTGCGTCTGCATTGGGGAGCCTGAAGTGGATTGCAGCGTAGCCGATGAGAGCCTCTTTTATCTCCTCGAGTTCCTTCTGGGCCGAACGGTAGTGCCTGTGCCGGGTGAGCTCAGAGAGAAGAGGAAGGGTCATCCCGAGGATGATTCCCAAGACCACGAGAACTATGGCAAGCTCTATTAGCGTGAGGCCGGCTTCTCTGTGATCGCCGTGCATGAGTCTCCTCGCAAGCCCTCTTCCCTATATCCTCCAGTACAAGGTCACGAGATTGTCACTCCCGTCATAGGGACTGCTTGCCTGAATGTTTCCCGTATTCCACACGCCGTCGTCGTGTCTCGCATCTATGGCCTCGGCCATACGATTGGGGAGATTGGTCACGGAGATGTAATTCCTCTTACCTCCACCAAAATCCCTTGCCCCAAACTGGTACTGTCCTCCCCTAACCGGAGAACTTTTTGTCACCACCCCCAAAGCTGAGGAAAGATCCTCCCACACGTTGGAAGCCTCTTCTGTGTCCACGAGACCGTTGTGGTTCCCGTTGAATGTGTCCCCTGGTGGGAACGAGGGGTCATCTTCATCTCCCGGGTACATGCCGTATCGGTCATAATACAAGAGGAAGCTTTGGGAATAATCTCGCATATCGGATACGATCCGCTGGATTTTGGCATTGTAGACGATATTTTGCCCCTGAAGGACGGCTCCGAGAATGAAGCCTATGACCACAAGCACTATGGCTAACTCGAGGAGGGAGAATCCCCGCTGGGAGATCATCTGTCGAACCACCAGTATAGATTAGCGGCGTTATTGGGATCCCCTGTGTATGGAGCGCCAGTGGCCGTCTGCCAGCGCACGTTTCCTGTCGTGCCGACCCCGTCGTCTACCTTGGTATCAAAAGATTGGGCCACCCACATGGGGACCCGGCTCGCCACAATGTAGTTGTAATTTGTGTATGGCGCAATTCCTCCTCCGAAGGTGAAATTACCGTTGAACACATGCTGCTGATCACTTGTCTGTAGGATTTGCTGGGTTTGGAGCTCGGTCCAGGCGGTGGAGTTGTTGTCTATGATCCCATCAGGAGGGGAGGTTGTATCTCCGGCATACCGTCCCACCCTATCCAGATAGGTGAATTGGGCGGAGGCCACGAAGCGTATTTTTGTGTAGAAGTTCTTTTCCTTCGCGTTCTTGATCATCTCCTGGCCCCGCAGGATCGCCCCCATGAGGATGCCAATGATCACCATCACAATTGCAATCTCGATCAGGGTGAAGCCTTTGTTAGAGGACATGAAACCTCCTCTCATGGCGGGCGACCGCCTGGAGCAGCCGCCCGCTCCGTATAATTTAAAACTCGATGTAAAGGGTGACGGTGTTATTGTTCGCGTAATCCATGGATCCTCGCACGCTCCCTGTATTATACGCGCCGTCGTCTATGGAATAATCAATGGCCCTCGCAACGTCGCCCGGAATGTTCTCGTATACGATCCAGTGAGCAGTCTTTCCTCCAGGTGGAGTTACCCAGTTAATGTAATAGTTGTCCCCAAAAGCGTGGGAAGGATAGGCCGTCCTGTTTGTTTCACCCGATATGATCCCAGCTGCCGCCAGGTGGTTGAAGAGGTGAAGTGATTCCTGATCAACCCAGGACTGAATCATACCGTCACCGTTACCGGGATTGAGCCCAGAGTTCCCCGTGTGGGTCGTTGCTGCATCGTCATCCCCGGGTAAGGCCTTGTAACGGTCCTGGTACGTGTATACAGCGGCTCGCAATTCGTCGGCACTTCGAATTATGTTCTTTATCTTGGCATTCTTGATCATCCCCTGGCCTTTGAGGATGGCTCCGAGCAGGAGTCCTATGATCACGAGCACTATCGCGATCTCGACCAATGTGAAACCTCTCTGACCCTTCTTGCCTTTCATTTGCCTTTCTCCTCCTCCATCATCGAGTTTGTTGATGCCGTGTCCGGCTATGGTGAGGCGGTAGCAAGCATCATGCCATCGGACAATTTCGCCACCCAGCGTGGGCCGAGCGATCGTTGGAAGGGAGGGGCCAAGCAGAGTAGGTTTGCGGGCGTGCGGAGCCCGCCCCTCCGCCGGGTGGGCTATTTGAGCTAGGATGGCCTTGCGGAGAAAAGCCGGGGATAATGCGGAGGGTGGTTCTCTCGGAGGGGCGCGGTCTCCGCGCCCGGATGGCAAGGCCGAACTAGCGCCGAGGCATTCCATTTCCACCACATCCGTTAACGATGGCCCGGTGGCCTAGCGGGGACATGGTTGGATGAAGCCAATGGCGGCGTCGCGGGCGTGCGGAGCCCGCCCCTCCCAGGGGTGGGCCATCCGAGCTAGGATGGCGTTGCGGAGAAAAGCCGGGGATAATGCGGAGGGTGGTTCTCTCGGAGGGGCGCGGGGACCGCGCCCGCATGGCAAGGCCGAACTAGCGCCGAGGCGTTCCGTTTCCATCACGTGGGTTAACGAGGGCACGCGGCCCAATGGCGATATGTCTGGGGCAAGCGGGGGCCTCCCTTGCGGGCGTGCGGAGCCCGCCCCTCCGCCGGGTGGGCTATTTGAGCTAGGATGGCCTTGCGGAGAAAAGCCGGGGATAATGTGGAGGGTGGTTCTCTCGGAGGGGCGCGGTCTCCGCGCCCGAGTGGCAAGGCCGAACTAGCGCCGAGGCGTTCCGTTTCCATCACGTGCGTTAACGAGGGCACGCGGCCCAATGGCGATATGTCTCTGGCAAGCGGGGGCCTCCCTTGCGGGCGTGCAGAGCCCGCCCCTCCCCGGGGTGGGCCATCCAAGCTAGGATGGCCTTGCGGAGAAAAGCCGGGGATAATGTGGGGGGTGGTTCTCTCGGAGGGGCGCGGTCCCCGCGCCCGCACGGTGCGGCGGGACGAATGGCAAGGCATTGCGTTGCCACCGGTGCCTTTCCGGGAGGCCGGTGGCCAAGAAGGGGCAATGTTGGGGTTAGCGTCATGCCATCCTTGCGGGCGTGCGGAGCCCGCCCCTCCGCGGGGGGCAAGCGTGGGTGAGAGGCCTTTCGGGCAAAACCCGGGGATAATGCGGAGGGTGGTTCTCTCGGAGGGGCGCGGTCTCCGCGCCCGGATGGCAAGGCCGAACTAGCGCCGGGGCATTCCATTTCCACCACATCCGTTAACGATGGCCCGGTGGCCTAGCGGGGACATGCTCGAGTGAAGCCGATGGTGTCATCGCGGGCGTGCGGAGCCCGCCCTCCACAAGGTGCCGAACCCTAGGCCGGCACCCTCGGGGCGAGAAGGTGCAAGTGACACACCCAACGGACCCTTCGCCTGGCATTCCGAGGATTAGATTGGAAATGTCGTCGGATCGACGCTTCTGTGTCGGATGACCGACACCGGGGATCCTCATTCCGGCACCTTCACCCTATGGCGTCTCATGAGGTCGTATAAGGTCGTCCTTGGGATTCCGAGATCCGCTGCGGCCTGTGCCATCTTTCCCCCATGCCTTTCCAAGGCCGATCGTATCCACTTCTCCTCCAGGGAGAGCCTCGCCCTAGGAAGATCGAACCCGACGGCCACAGGAACCTCCCATCTCTCCCCTTCCTCTTCCTCCTGAGGGACACTCTCCCCCAGACCAAGTTCCCTGGGTCCAATGGGCCGGCCTCTACTCAACACCAAGGCCTTGGCCATCATGTTCTTTAGCTCCCTCGCGTTTCCGGGAAACCCATAACTCAAAAGGGCTTTCTTGGCTTCCTCTGTCAGCTCTGGGG
>JAPWUY010000297.1 GCA_028275295.1 Thermodesulfobacteriota bacterium
AATTGGAAGAAGTCTGAAGGATCGAGGAGATAGGTGAAGATGGGCGAAAAGGTTGATTCGGACCTTGCGAGTTGGAAGGCCTTGCTCGAGGATGGTGGGCCTTCGATCTCAGGTGCAAAGGGCTTTTCTTTTGCGAGGTGGTCGGCGATCGAGAAGGGAGATCACCAAGGGGGGCTAGAGATTCGAAGGGAGGTATTGGGCATCGAGGATATTGAGTCCCCCTCGTCAAGATCCCCTTATCTTGCGAGGCCTTCTCATGAGATCATAGACGGGTGTTTTTGGGGAGAATCTGGAGCAGAAAGGGACTAGATGAGAGGAGGAGGAGTCAGGTCACAGTCGCAATTTTCTCTGCCCTCAATGGGCCCACTTGAGGGGAGCGCGCAATCGATGGTGGAAAAGGGAAGGAGATGATGCGAGTTTTTCCGAAAGACGTTCTCCAATGTGGCCCTCCTCGAGCTTTGGAGAGCCTTGGACTGGCCCAAGATGTGGCAAGGGAAGTGGGGCGGAAGATGGAACCTTGAAAAGAGTCCCTCTCGAGGGGCTTGTAGTGGCCGGAGGGTCTGAGGCTCGCTAGAAGCACTTTCCGCGCCACCCAGCTCCGAGGAAGGGATCCATGGGGTTAGCTTACTGTCCTAAGATCAAAGAAAGGAGGTCTCGGGCATGAAGGTTTTGGGAGTTCTCGGAAGCCCAAGAGTAGGAGGCAACAGTGACATTCTTCTCGATGAGGCATTGGCCGGGGCAAAAGATGGTGGGGCCCAGGTAGAGAAGATCATCTTGGCGCAGAGGAAAATTTCAGGTTGCCTCGATTGCGACCAATGTGATGAGACTGGAGTCTGCGCCATAAAGGATGACATGACCGAGATATACGAAAAGATCCTCGAATCAGATGCCATAATCCACAGTGTGCCAGTCTACTTTTGGTCCATGACCTCTCAGATGAAGGCGTATCTAGATCGGTGGTGCGCTTTCTTCGACGCCAATTGGCGATGGCACAAGCACATTTATCCAAGGATGAGGGAGAAGGGGATAGCCGTGATCACCGTGTGTGGGGATCCTGATGTGCATACTGCCGATCCCGTAGTTTCGAGTTTCAAGAACACGGCAAAGTTCGCCAAGCTCAGATGGATAGGAGCTGTTCAGGCTTCTGCCGCAGCAAAAGGGGAAATAGAGAGAGACCAAAGGGCCAAGAGGTCCTCATACGAGTTAGGCAGGAAAGCAGCACAAAAGGAGTCCATGGAGCCCTGAGCAGTCTCTCGAAACACCGGCTCCAAGTTCTCCCCAGTCAGTGTGGAAGAGGCTCTTCCTCATGGTCTCTTCACTAGATTCGGTGGAATCTCTCTCAACTGGTTCCTGTAAAGGGATGGCAGTGTTTGGTAGAGGCTTGTGCCTCTCCTTTTTCTTTCCTTGAGCTCGGGGGTGACCTCTCCAACGATCCTGGCCGGAACCCCAGCCACAATTGTCGCCTGCGGGACCTGGAAGCCCTCTGTCAGCACAGCACCGGCCCCAATTATTACATCATCGCCCACCTTCACCTCATCCATGAGAACTGCGCCCATCCCCACCAAGATTCTGTGGCCCAAAGTAGCTCCGTGGATAATTGCCCCATGGCCTACGTGGCAGTCCTCTCCCAGGCTCACAACTTCGTTCGGTCTCACATGGATTACGCAATTCTCCTGCACATTGGACCCGCGTCCTATTCGTATCGCACCCCAGTCGGCTCTCAGAATTGCCCCCGGTCCCACATAACATCCTTCTCCTATCTCCACGTCCCCTATAACCACAGCAAGAGGATGGACGTAAGCTTCTGGATGGACCCTTGGCTCCCTTTCTCCAAGCCCATAGTAAGGCATCCTTCTCGCCCCCACAGTTTTTTTACCCCCTCCTCCGGATCCTATACCACAGCGGGTCACAGGAAGCAAAGGCCACATTGTTGTAACAGAGGCCACCGTGGGCTAATCTATGGTTTCAGAGGAGGTGGTAGGGAAAGAAAGGAAGGGAAGGAACGAATCGATGGCCAGGAAAATGCTCATAAATGCTGCCACGGAAGATGAGATAAGGGTAGCGATAGTCGAGGGTGGAATTTTACAGGAAGTCGGCATAGAGACAAGTACAAGAGGACAGATAGCAGGCAACATCTACAAGGGCGTCGTGAGGAGACTGGATCATAGCTTGAACGCCGCCTTTGTGGACTATGGGGGAGAGAAGAACGGGTTCCTCCCAGCAGACGAGATTCATCCCAGTTATTACAGGGGACAGTCGAGGAAAGACTCAAACGGTCCTCCTCCCATAAGGAAAATCTTGCAAAAGGACCAGGAGATCCTAGTTCAGGTGGCTCAAGATCCCAGAGGCCACAAGGGTGCTCTTCTCACTACCTACATCTCCTTTCCAGGAAGGTTTCTCGTCCTTATGCCTTACAAATCCAAAAATGGGGTTTCCAGGAAGATCGAGGACGAGGCAGAAAGGGAAAGGCTAAAGAAGATACTGGACGAGATAAACCCCTCGGAGGAGATGGGTCTCATAGCCAGGACGGCCTCGGAGGGAAGGTCCAAGAACGAGCTCCAGAGGGAGGCAAGGGCTCTGAAGAGGCTCTGGCAGAAGATAGCCCAGAAAGCGAACAAGGTATCTGCCCCAGCCTTGCTCTATCAGGAGAGCAACTTGGCCATAAGGACCATCAGGGATTACCTGACTCCGGATGTGGACGAGATCCTGGTAGATGACCCAAAGCTCTTCGACGAGATCCAGGAGTTTTTCAAGGCTACCATGCCAAAGCTGACCAAGATAGTTAAGCTCTACAAGGACAAGACCCCGCTTTTCAACAAGTACCAGGTGGAGGAGCAGATTCAGTCCATTCAAGAGCCTGTGGTCAGGCTCAAGTCCGGGGGGACAATAGTCATAACCCCCACAGAAGCCTTGGTCGCAATAGACGTGAACACCGCAAAGACTGTGGTCAAGGAGGACCCGGAGACCACTGCTTACAAGACCAATCTGGAGGCAGCTAAGGAAATAGCGCGGCAGTTGAGGCTCAGGGATCTAGGTGGCCTCATAGTTGTGGACTTCATAGACATGGAGGACAAGAAGCACAGGGCAGAGGTGGAGAAGGTATTCAGGGAGGCCTTCAAGGCCGACAAGGCCAAGGTGAGGATCTCCAAGATTTCACAGTTTGGCCTCATAGAGATGTCTCGCCAGAGACTGAGGCCTCCTCTCGAATCGAGAGCCTTTGATCCATGTCCCCTGTGTTCCGGAACAGGGAAGATAAAATCCGCAGAGACCCATGCCCTGCAGGTCCTGAGAAAGATCCAGGGAGCGGCTGCTAAAAAGAACCTCCTTAGGGTGGAAGGGGAGCTGCCCCAGACAACCGGCCGTTACCTTCTCAATGAGTTGAGGAAAGAGCTAGTGGAGCTTGAAGAGGAGTTCGGTGTGAAGGTGACAATGGACCTCCTTCCTCCAGTACCGTCCCAGGAAGCGCGCCTCAGGCTTTTCAGGGTGAAGAGGGGCAAAGAGGGAGAGAGTGTGGAGGAGGTGAGAATTTGAGACCGAGGAGGGACCATGAGGAGATCCTCCGGATCGAAGTGGAAGAAGGTGGGCCAAAGATAAGGGGTTTCCTCCACGTGCCTCCTCTTTGGCCAGAGGTGCCATGTGTGGTCCTATGTCACGGACTCCTGAGCTCCATGGAAAGCCCGAAATTCTCCTTATTGGCATCGGAGCTGAGGCAAAGAGGGATCGCCGCCTTGAGGTTCGATTTCCGAGGCTGTGGAGATAGCGAGGGAAGCCTCGAGGAAAGCAATGTCTCGGCGAGGCTCAAAGACCTAATGAGAGTGCTGGGTCTCTTGAGAGAAGAGCTCGGGCACAAGGGGCCATTGGGGATGATGGGAAGCAGCATGGGAGGCTTCGTGGTCCTCCTAGCTTGCAAACAACTCCCACAG
>JAPWUY010000298.1 GCA_028275295.1 Thermodesulfobacteriota bacterium
GCTGATCCCATCCAGATGGAGCAGCTTCTAGGTAATCTTGCCAAGAATTCCCAGGATGCCGTGGGGGATACAGGCACCATCAGGTTCGTGACCTCGGCGCTCCAATTGGATGAGGCCTTCAGAAAAACCTATCCATGGGCCAGGCCAGGAAAATACGCCCAGATCGAGGTAGTGGACACAGGCGAGGGGATACCTCACCACCTCCTTCCAAGAATCTTCGAGCCCTTCTTCACCACAAAGGACCCGGGGAAAGGAAGCGGCCTTGGCCTGTCGATTGCGTACTCCATAGTCAAGGCGCACGGCGGATATATACTGGCAGAAAGCCCCATCTCGAGGGGTAGAGGTACGGCCTTCAGGGTTCTCTTACCCCTGTGGGAGGAAATGGAAGAACCTCCACGAGTCAAGGAGCCCCCTTCCCCAGGGCTAGATTCGGGGAAAAGGGTGGGCAACAGGATCCTTGTAGTGGATGACGAACCTCAGATAAGGGACATTCTCCATACGGCACTCAGCAAGAAGGGTTACCGAGTGACACTGGCCTCCAATGGAAACGAGGGCCTGGAAGCTTACAGGGAGGCTTCTCTCAAGGGCCAGCCCGTCGATCTCGTGATCCTGGACCTGGCTATGCCAGTTCTGAGCGGCGAGCTTTGCCTGGAGGCCCTCCTGAAACTGGACCCAGGGGTCAGGGTAATAGTGGTAACTGGGAAGTCGCCTCACCCCCAACACATGCAAGCGCTCAAATCAAAGGTGAGAAGGATCCTACCCAAGCCTTTCAGATTGGGAGAGCTGCTCGAGGCAGTGAGGGAACAATTGGGGGAATGGGAGGGGGAGTCCCCCTCTTGAGGGTCACGGGATTTCCACCGTTTTCTTTCTGCGACTCAGGTAGGTTTCGATCTCCAAAACCCGACCATCGGTCTCGAAGCTCACCATCCCGTCTTCGCCTGTGTGAAAAGTATCTATGCCACGCCTCTCGTACTTCTCCCTGACATCAGGATGGGCCAGTCCCTTTTGCCCGGCCTTGGCCGAGAAGACAGCGAAAAGGGGCCTGACAGCATCCAAGAAAACATCGCTGCTCGATGTCCTGCTTCCATGGTGGGGGACAACGAGAACCGTGGATGTGATATTGCCCATTGCAGCCAGCCGAGCCTCGGTGTCCTTTCCTATGTCCGAGGCAATGAGAAAGGAGGCCTTCCCCAGTGATATCCTCACTACCAGCGAATTCTCATTGGCCAAGCGGCTCTTGGGAATGCCTTGGCGCCGAAGGCCGCCACAAGGTGGGTGGATGAACTCCATCTCCACATCCCCTAAAGTCCATTTGGCTCCACCGCACAATGACTGGGGCTCCCAGCCGGAATTCATGGCTGCATCCCAAAACCTCAGGTAATCCCAATTCATGGGGCGGTCACCGTTATCCCAAACTCCCTCTTTGACCCTGAAGGCCTTCAAGATGAAGGGAAGACCGTTCATGTGATCTGGATGAGGATGGGTGAGGATGACCCTCTGGATGGATGTCCACCTTCTCTCCCAGAGAACAGGTGCGACGTGCATGGATCCCACATCGAAGCTGGGGTCATGGCTTCCCCCACCATCTATCAACACGCTCCTCCCATCGGGAGTCTCGATGAGACAGGAAGCCCCATTTCCCACAGAGATGAAATGGACCCTGAGCTTGGGGTGCATCCTCTGGCTCACCCATTCCATGCCCCAAGACAAGGGAAAGGATGCTAGAGAGCAGACAAGAAGAGGAAGTGCCCATCTCGACCTTCCGAGCCTGGCAAGGGCCACTAGGCTCAGATAAAAGGCCCCTATTTCCCAGGGTCTCAGGCTGGGAAGATAGATCTTGGGAGCCCAATGGGCCAACCAACTACAACTCCTGGATATCCAGTCTGCCATCCAGGCAGCTACCCACAGGATCTCCATTCCTCCAGGCTCCCAGATGAAAAGGAGAAAACCCCCAGCAAGGGCAAGGGGAAGAACTACCCAGCCAGCCGCAGGCACCATGAGGAGATTTGCGGGAACAGCCAGTATGGGAACCAAATGAAAGTTGTTCACGGCTATGGGGAAGGTCGCAACTGTGGCAGCGACAGTGGTCGCTGCAGCAAGGAGCACCCTCCTAGCCCACACCGAGATGAGACCCCGCTTTTCGAGGGCCATGAGCGGATCCTTCCTGCGAAACCATTCGGCTATGGCTGGCAGAAGATAGACGAGCCCCATGACCGCCACGAAGGAGAGCTGAAAGGATAGCTCCATGATCTCCTTGGGATCCCAGATGAGGATGACGAAGGCAGCCAGGGCAAGGGCGTGGTAAAGCTTTCTGGTCCTGCTCATGGCGAAGGCCAAGGAGAGGGCTACCACCATCACGAAGGCCCTTTTGACAGAAGGGGCAGCACCAGCCATTGCGGCATAAGCTGCGAGAAAGGGAAGGCTCACAAGCCAAAGGATCCTATCCATGGGCAAAAGGAGATAGAGGGAAGGCACCCTCCCTGCCATGAGACGCAGCATCCCGTGCGTCCAGAGGACCACAAGGCCGAAATGCAGGCCGCTTATGGCGAGGAGGTGAGAAAGCCCCAAGGAGGAGAAGGCATTCCTCAATTCCTTTTCCACAGCGGATGAGTGACCCGTGACGAGCGCGAGCAGCAACCCCCGAGCCGGGGAAGGCAACTCCCGGTTGATCGTTGAAGCTAATTTCCAACGGAGATCCTCCATCTGTTGCATCAGGGGCTTGCCCTTGGCCCTCCCGACGAGGAGAATTCGGTCAGCGTCTTCCAGAAATCCCGTGGCCTCGATCCCCCTCCTGAGGAGCACGGCCTGCCAGTCGAAGCCCCCAGGGTTCCTGCGTGGCTCAAGATCCCTGAGCTTGAGCCTCGTTCTGATCCTGTCTCCGTATTTGAGCTCGTAACCGCTCACCTTCACGCTCACGAGGATTCTCTTCCCCTGGATTCCCTTCTCTCCCCAGAGGACCCTCTCCACATGCAAGGGGAACCTCACCCCATCAGGCCTGATCTCAGGAGCTTCCACGATGAGACCCTGAAGGAGGCTCTCTCCCTGGGACAGACTCCCCAAAGACCCTTGGGGGAATGCTCTTTCATTGGCCCCCCTCTGGTAGTTCCACCCCCCAAGAGAGACGAAAACAGTGGCTTCCAAGAAAAGCAAGATTATTGCCCTCGCCCTGAACCTCGCCCCGAGGGACCAGAGCCCCAAGGCGACAAGTGCCGAGATCCTCCAAAGCTCAGCCGATGGAAAACCAGAGGAGAGGACACTTCCCAGGCAGAAGAGGGCAACAAGCAAAGGAAAATGGGATCCAATGCGATAAAAATGGGCTCTCAGCGCCAGTGGGGCCATTTCCTTGGCCTAGAGGAGAAGGGATCTTCCTCGAGCTCAAAGATTGAGCTTCTCTCGAACAGCCCATCATATAATGGCTATCACTTCTGTCAAAGGGGAACCCAATGGGCTCAGAAGTTGGCTATGATCTTCAGGACTGGACGATTGCCCTTTTCATGGCAGCGAGATAATCGGCCACACGTTGGGCGCCCGTTTTGAAGTCCTGATACTCGCCAAGTATCCTCATGAGGGCACTTCCCACAACCACCCCGTCGCAAAAGGAGGCTATCTTCCTCCCTTCCTCAGCAGTCGAGATCCCGAATCCCACCACCACTGGAAGCCTGGAGAGGGCCCTTATGCTCGAGACCTGGTTCCTCACATCGCTCAATTGGGGCGAGCTCGTCCCTGTCACTGAAGTGGAGGAGATGCAGTAGATGAATCCCTCGGCCCCCCTGAGGATCTTTCTCAGCCTCTTCTGGGAAGTGGTAGGAGCAACTAGCCTGATGAGGGGAATCCCGTTGGATCGCAAATGAGAGCTCAATTCCGAGGCCTCCTCAGGGGGTAGATCCACTACCAGAAGACCGTCCA
>JAPWUY010000299.1 GCA_028275295.1 Thermodesulfobacteriota bacterium
CTGGAAAGGATCCTGGAGCACCTATCCAAGGAGGGAAGGACAAAGGACGTGGTGACAATAGATTTGAGGCATCCCAGGAGGGCTACAGTAAGATTCAAGGGATGAAGAGGGAGTTTGGCTCGAGAAGAATGGGGGGGTCATGGCCAAGCAGAGCAATATCGTGGTAGGCCTGGACATAGGTACGACGAAGATTTGCGTGATAGTGGGAGAAGTGACTGAAAACGGTATAGACATCATAGGCATAGGAACACATCCGTCCAAGGGCCTGAGAAAGGGGGTGGTGGTCAACATAGATAGCACGGTGGCCTCGATCCAGAAGGCCCTGGAAGAGGCGGAGCTCATGGCAGGATGCCAGATCACGAAGGTCTTCGCCGGGATAGCTGGGGGCCACATAAAGGGATTCAATAGCCACGGGGTCATCGCCATAAAGGACGGAGAGGTCACCCCACAGGACGTGAGAAGGGTGATCGATGCGGCCAAGGCCGTCGCGATCCCCATGGATAGGGAAGTGATCCACGTGATCCCCCAAGAGTTCATAGTGGATGATCAGGACGGAATCATGGACCCAATAGGAATGTCGGGCGTGAGGCTTGAGGCGAAGGTCCACATAGTCACAGGGGCCGTGACCTCTGCACAGAACATAATCAGAAGTGCCAATAGGGCTGGGCTCGATGTCGTGGACATAGCGCTCCAGCAACTTGCCTCGAGCGAGGCCACCCTGGCCCCAGATGAGAAAGAGCTCGGTGTGGCTCTGGTGGACATAGGGGGAGGGACCACGGACATAGCTGTGTTCCACGGAGGGAGCCTCAAGCACACGGCTGTGCTGGCAGTGGGTGGGAATCACATCACGAGCGATATAGCGGTTGGGCTCAGGACTCCGATGGTAGAGGCGGAAAAGATCAAGAGGAAGTACGGGTGCGCCCTCACAAGCAAGATCCAGAAAGACGAGACCATTGAGGTCCCAAGTGTGGGTGGGAGAAAGCCCAGGGTCCTATCCAGACAGATCCTAGGGGAGATCATAGAGCCTCGTGTTCAGGAAATATTCGAGCTCGTCCAGAGCGAGATAGCCGAGGCGGGCTACGACAGCCTCCTCACTTCGGGGATTGTTCTCACGGGTGGGGCGGTGATGATGGACGGCATGACTGAGCTAGCGGAGCAGATATTCAACCTGCCCGTCCGCAGGGGCATTCCCAGGGGGATAGGGGGGCTCGTGGATGTCGTGAGCTCCCCCATGTACGCCACAGGTGTGGGGCTCGTCATATACGGGAGCCGCCATCAGGGAAGCGAGGGACGTTTCCGGGTCGGGGAGAGGAACGTCTTTTCCAAGGTCGTCAAGGTATTCAGGAAATGGGTGGAGGAATTTTTCTGAAGGAGGGGGGGATCCCGACCACAGCGTGGTCGGAAAAAAAGAGGAAGGAGGCCATGGGAGCATGAAAAAGGGAGGTGAGAACATGTTGGAGTTCGAGGAGGTGAGGGCACAGGCGGCCCGAATAAAAGTGTTGGGAATAGGAGGGGGAGGGTGCAATGCGGTGGACAACATGATCCGCTCCGAGCTTAAGGGAGTGGAGTTCATCGCGGCCAACACGGACCTCCAGGCTCTGAGGGCGAGCCTCTCTCCCGTGAAGATCCAATTGGGGGCTAGGCTGACCAAGGGTCTCGGAGCAGGGGCCAATCCCGAGGTGGGAAAGAGTGCTGCCCTGGAGGACATCCAGAAGATAAAGGAAGTTCTCATGGATACCGACATGCTCTTCATAGCAGCGGGCATGGGAGGAGGGACGGGAACAGGTGGAGCGCCAGTTGTGGGAAAATTGGCGAAAGAGATGGGAATATTGACAGTGGCTGTTGTGACAAGGCCCTTCTTCTTCGAGGGCAAGACCAGAAGCCTCCAAGCGGACAAGGGCATTCAGGAACTCGAGGAAGTGGTGGACACCCTCATCACCATCCCCAATGATAGGCTCCTGAGCATCTCCGGGAAGGACACGAGGCTCCAGGAAGCCTTCAAAATGGTCGACGACGTGCTTCTGCAGGCCGTCAAGGGGATAACCGATATCATAACGGTTCATGGGATAATAAACGTGGACTTCGCGGATGTGATGACCGTGATGTCCGGGAAGGGCAGAGCCCTCATGGGCACAGGCTCGGCCACAGGGGAAAATCGAGGAGCCCAGGCAGCCCAGGCCGCTGTCTGCAGTCCCCTTCTCGAGGACGTCTCCATAGAGGGGGCAACGGGCATTCTCATCAATGTGACTGGGAGTTCCAAGAGCCTCACCCTGGACCAGGTGAAGGATGCTGTGGCTCTAGTGCAGAAAGAGGCCCACGACGAGGCCAATATAATCTTCGGGGCTGTGATAGATGACGAGCTGGGAGACGAGCTCAGGGCCACAGTCATAGCAACGGGATTCAGAAGGACAGAGGCAAGGGAGGAGATTCAACCCCTGAGAGCCATTGGAGGGGCAGGGCCAATGGGCAAGCGGGACCTGGATGTCCCCACTTTCAAGAGGGCGCAGCTACAGCCCGTGACCCCCTCCCGAAGAAGGGAAAAGGTGGACATGGATGATCTGGAAATCCCCACCTTCCTGAGAAAACAGGCTGATTGAGGAAAGGAAGTACAAGGACTCCGACAACCTCCCGGTCCATGGGGCCTTTGGCCCCATGGCCTCCTGAAAAGGGATCTCCTTGGAAAGGCTCGCAGAGGCCCAAAGGCTCAAGCATCTCCTGGAAATGGAAAAAGGGGCTGTGGTGAAGCCATGGGGTGGAAGAATTCCCATAGCCCTGGTCTTCCCCAACACCTACTCCTTGGGAATG
Source organism: Thermodesulfobacteriota bacterium (assembly GCA_028275295.1). GTDB lineage: Bacteria > Desulfobacterota > Desulfocorpusculales > Desulfocorpusculum > Desulfocorpusculum > JAPWUY01. The sequence goes on from JAPWUY010000299.1 coordinate 2,806, forward strand.
GCCAATCTGGGGTTCCAGCTCGTATACTCGATGCTCAATGGCCAAGACGATATAGTGTGCGAGAGGTTCTTCTGGGAGGAAGAGAGGGATACCCCCCTTTCCGTGGAAAGCCAGTCGCCCCTTTCGAGATTCGAGATCGTGGCCTTCTCCATACCCTTCGAGAACGATTTTCTCAATCTTCCCAAGATCCTGAAGGCCTCGGGAGTTCCCCTAGAGTCACGAAAGCGCAGGCCCCCCCATCCCATGGTATGGGTGGGAGGTATCACCACCTCCATGAATCCCGAGCCCATTGCGAGATTTGCAGATCTTTTCGCGGTCGGAGAAGCCGAGGAGCTTTTGCCCGAGCTCGTGGAGCTCTACAGGGAAATGAGGGCGAAGAGGGCTACCAAGGAAGAGTGTCTCGAAGAGATGGCCCGGAAGATCGAGGGGGTCTATGTCCCGAGCCTCTACAGGGTCACATACGACCACAGGGGGCTCGTTCGCTCCTTTGTCCCCAAGAAGGATGTTCCCCCGAGGGTGAAAAGGAGGGTAGTCGAGGACCTGGACAAGATCGTTCCCACAACGAGAGTGATGGGCCCGGGAGCTCAATTCTCTGGCATGTTTCTCGTGGAGATAGGGAGAGGATGTCCCAGAAGATGCAGATTTTGCGCTGCTGGTCACCTATTCAGGCCCACGAGGCACAGGAGCCTCCAAAGCCTGCTTCCCGCACTGGAAGAAGGGGTTAGAGTCCAGGGAAAGGTTGGCCTCGTGAGTGCCTCTGTGGGAGACCATCCCCATCTGAGGGAAATATGCTCCAGAATCCTGGAGATGGGTGGAAAGATCTCGGTCTCATCCCTCAGGATAGATGCGCTCGAGGATTTCCTCCTGGATGCTCTTGCCAAAAGCGGTCACAAGACCGTATCCCTCGCCCCCGAAGCTGGCTCCCAGAGGCTCAGGGACTTGGTTGCCAAGGGCATAACCGAGGAAGAGGTGTTGAGGGCAGTGGAGAAGGTGGCCAGTGCGGGGATACAGGCCATAAGGATGTATTTCATGGTGGGGCTTCCCACAGAGACCAGGGAGGATGTGGATGCCATCGGCGAACTGGTGAAGAGGTCATTGCA
>JAPWUY010000300.1 GCA_028275295.1 Thermodesulfobacteriota bacterium
TATCTCGTCTATCGTCCTTATGATCTTCCCCGTCTCCTCACTCGACCTCGTTATCGCCTCAATCGCCCTCGACATCTCCTCCATGTGCCTCCCCACCTTCTCCACAATCCCATAAGCCTCAGTCATCATCCCCTTGGCCTGAACAGCATTGTCAGCATTCTGCCTCGTCATCGCCGCCATCTCCTCAAGCGAAGAAGACGTCTCCTCCAAAGAAGCCGCCTGCTCACTCGCCCCCTCAGCCAAAGATTGACTGGATGAAGAGACCTGAGCAGAGGCCGAAGCGACCTGCTCCGAGGACAATTTGAGTCCGGCAACTGCCCTCTTTATGTGCTTCAAGATGGATCGGGTGATGAAGAAACTCAAAAGCCCCCCCAAGAGCAGAGCTGCTACCACAGATGCCCAAGACAGGGTGTTGGAGGTAGTAACTATTTCATTGGTCGATTGAGTAAGCAGGAATCCATTCTCCCAGGAGCTGTCTTGCAGTTCCTTAGCCTTGACCAACATGAGATCCGAGGCCCTTTTCATTGCTGGTATGATCTCTTCGTTGAGGCGAAGGTACTTTTCCTTCCAATCCCTTGCCGCTTTGAGGTAAGCTTCTAGGGCTTCCTGAGCCCGGCTCGCGCGGGCTAGATCCTCCTGGGAGACTCTGGATTTTTTCAATTCCTCTAGAGCGCCCAGGCTTGAGGAAGCTAGCTGCTCCATCTGGTCCCAATCCGTGGACGATCTGCGGGCTAAGAAGGCCTTCTCGTGGGCCCTCGCCTTTAGGGCGCTCTCACCCGCGGCCCGGACAAGAAAGACGGATTTCATGATGCGTTCTACAGCCGGCTGTTTGGCCCGGTTATATTCGTCGGTGAGTTGATCTACCAAATCTCCACTTCTGTTCATATCCTTCGCCAGCCCCTCAAGGACCTCCTCTCTCGAGCTCTCGCTAAACTCGTTGGCCCAAAACATGAAGGCCCGAAGATAGTCCTCCAGAGCCTTATCTGCCTGGGCAATCTGCTTCGCCTCGACTTGTGAAGGACGAAGCTTGCTCAGTTGGCTGAGCCTTTCCCTAGCAGCCTTTACGTTCCTTTCCACTGCCTGAAAATCCAGCTTATCCTGAGTCCCCTGGTACCTTTTTTCCCTGAATCGGGCTTCCAGTACAAGTCCCCTCACCTCGTTCACCAAAGAGAGGCTCTCGAAGCCATCCGCGAACTCCTGTTTCTTCGCCTCCATGAACTCCTGCACCACAGAATCCAGTTCCTTTCCTTTTTCATCCATGAGTGCCTGCAAACTTCGGCTTTGCTCGAGGTTCGAAATCGCCAGTTGGTACAACTTCTCGAATTCCTGGATTTCTTTTTCGAGTTCCCCAGACTTTTGCATCAACTCACTGTTGTTGGTCGCATCCGCCAATTGTCTTATCTGAGAGGCAGCACCGGAGAGCCCTTTCAAATGGTCCTTGACTTTCGTCGCCTCTTTTTCAGAACCAGAGCTCTGCAAGTCCTTGTCAGCTTGCATCCAAACTGCTACGGCCAGTCTCTCCACGTTTATTCCAGACTGCACCCCAGGCAAGACTTGGGATGTCATGGTGTTTACGTTTTTGTGTATTCGACTCATCATCACAACCGCCACGACTCCTACAGCCACGACAAGGAGGGTCATGGTCCCGAATCCAGTAATGAGCTTTCTAGATAGCCTCATGGGTTCCTCCATTTGTTGGACTCTCGGTCCTTTTGGGAAGGGTTTTTTGGGGCCTCTGAGGAATCCAGGCCTCGGTGGTGAGGCCTGGAATTCCACCCTTCACTTGTACACACCGCAGCCGAATATGAGATCACCGAAACGCTCGAGGTACATTTCCTTCGGCTCTATTTGCTTGGTGACCGGGTTCATGAACTTGTATTCCTGCCAGGCTGTCGTGTTGGTCTTCATGAGGTTAATCCTTTCCTTCATGAACTCCTTCCCATCGATGTCCTTGTTATCGATCAAATCCCGGCCGATCATCTTCGGATTCGCCCCATGAGCTAGGCACTTGCCGTTCATATCATACACAACTACGTAGAGATCCCTGTCAACGAACTGCCCCTTGGGATTGCTTATCTCGGCTAATGCCTTTTCTATGCCATTCGCCTTGGCGTACTCTATGGCCTTCTTGACCATGGCCACGGCTTCTTCTTTCGTGCCTTTGTCCCCTGCAACTCCAACCAAAGGAAGGACCGTCATCCCCAAAATTACCGCCATCAACACTAGATGCTTTTTCATCCCTTACCTCCTGATTCGATTTCTTTGTTGTGGGAGGGCTCGAGTCGCCCCCTCCATTTTCAGGTGCTTTGGCCAAAGCGACCTCTTCTAAAGGACTTATCGGCATGGGGAAGGAAAACTTTAGGGGTTCACGGACTGTGGCTTCCTCGTTGACGGAACACCACCGATGGAGTAAAAAGGGACCACAGACTCGAAGGCAAAAGGGGGGGATGGAGATGGAAAGACTTGCAAGGAGGGAGTTTCTCGTGGCAGGGGCGGCGGGTTTCATGGCCGCAATGGCATCTGACATGGCTGGTAGACAAAAAGCACAGGCATCGGAGAAAAGAGGTAGGGGGAGTCAAGCTGGAGAGGAGTATGAGGTTTACGCTATCAAGTACGCTGGGCCCTTCACGAGCAAGCTGGCCATGGTCTTGTGGATGGAAGGATGGGATCAGGAGATTGAGCGCAACTACTATTTTTGGGCCATAAGGGCGAAGTCGGGTGAGACTACTCTCGTTGATACAGGGACTGGTCCAACGGAGGAAACTCAAGAACTACGTGAACCCAGTCGATGCCTTGGCCAGACTAAAGGTCAAGCCAGATGAGGTAACCCGCGTGGTCATAACGCACATCCACTTCGACCATGTCGGAGGCATGGAGATATTCCCCAAGGCTTTTCCCAAGGCCAAGTTCTATGTGCAGAGGAAGGAGTTGGACTTCTGGATCAGAAACCCCATCGCCAAAAGGAGGCCTTTTCAGGGAATAACGGATCCCATCGCAAATAAGGCCCTCGCCTCCCTCGAGGGGACCAAGCGCCTCGTTGTTGTGGACGGAGACAAGTCCATTGCTCCTGGGATGACGCTACTTTTGGCCCCGGGACACACGGTGGGACTGCAGGCAGTCATGGTCAATACTGCGAAGGGGAAGGTGATACTGGCCTCCGACTGTGCCCACATCCACAGGAGCTTCAAGGAGGACATACCGAGTTGCCTCATCACAGATATGGTGGCCTGGCTCAAAAGCTACGACAAGCTTCGAAGCAAGACAGAGATAGATCTGATATTCCCGGGCCACGATGTGATGATGCTGGAGCAATTTCCGAAGGTCGCTGAAGATGTAACGAGATTGGCTTAAAACCCAGAAAGGCCGATCCCCTACGGGCCTTCTCTCCTACTTTCTCTCTCAACCTACCGTGCCCTTCGCCGCCTGGGGAAGATGGGAGAGGATAGTGAGAAGTGCCGCAGACCGCGGGGGGCTCCTCGAGGAATCGTTCCAGGAGCCCCCGTTCCGAGAAAACGCCCTTTGGTTTTTATCCGACGCTCACACCTTAAGGTCCTCTCCCCCCGGGAAGGCCGCGCGGTGGAGGGGCGGGCTCCGCACGCCCGAGGGGAAGGCTCGGGCTTGACCGGGGCATTTATCCTCTTGGCAACCGACCTTTCGCGCGCTCCTATGTCGCAAGGAAGCGCTTGGCAACGCGAATGGCTTGGCCCTCCTCTTCCGGAAACCCTACAACAAATTGAACCTCCTCAATGCCTCCGCGACATTGGAATCCTTGATGGCGATTTGTCTCAATGCCTCCAAAATCGTCTTCCACCTCCCCGCTTCCTCCATCTCTTTTAAGGCCTCTTCCTTCGCCCTTCGAATGATGGTCCTCCTGTCC
>JAPWUY010000302.1 GCA_028275295.1 Thermodesulfobacteriota bacterium
AGCTCCCGTGGACTCTGGAGGTGCCCAGGAGGCCCGAACACGGCGATTACGCGACGAATCTGGCTTTGGTCTTGGGTTCCAAGAAAGGCGAGAGGGCCATGGACATAGCCAAGGGGGTCCTGGAGAACCTGGCCGACCCCAAGGGTTATTTGGAGAGGGTAGAGGTCGCGCCTCCTGGGTTCATAAATCTCTTCCTCAATAGAGGGAAGCTCCTGGAGAAGGTCAAGGAGGTTGTCCAGGAAGGGGTGAACTACGGTAGGTCATCCCTCCAGGAGGAGGTGAAGGTCCTCGTGGAGTTCGTCAGTGCAAATCCCACAGGGCCTCTTCACGTGGGCCACGGACGGGGAGCAGCTCTGGGGTCTGCTCTTGCGAACCTACTCGAAGCAGCAGGTTACAAGGTGACCAAGGAGTACTACGTGAACGACATGGGCAGGCAGATGGAGGTGCTCGGCCGTTCCCTTTACATCCGGTACCTTCAGCTGCTGGGAGAGGACGTGGACATGCCAGAGGACCACTACAGAGGGGAATACATGGTGGACTTGGCAAAGGAACTCTTCTCCCTCTTCGGGGACGAGCTGAGAGGAAAGGAGGAGGTTGAAGCCCTGGAAGCTTGCAGGCACTTCGCATCGTCTAGGATCCTCGAAGGGATAAGAAAGGATTTGGAGGAATTCAGGGTCACGTATGACCGGTGGTTCCACGAATCGAGCCTGTATGAGGAAGGAAGGGTTCAGTCCCATTTGGAGAGGCTCAGGGAAAAAGGCCTGGTCTATGAGAGGGATGGAGCTCAGTGGTTCAAAAGCACCGAGTTCGGAGACGAGAAGGACAGGGTAGTGGTGAGGAAGGATGGAAGGACCACTTACCTGGCCTCGGACATAGCGTACCATGCTGACAAATTGGAGAGAGGGTATCAGAGGTTGGTGGATATCTGGGGCGCGGACCATCATGGATATGTCCCCAGGATGAAGGGCGTTATGCAGGCCTTGGGTGCAGATCCTTCTTGTCTCAACATAGTCCTGGTCCAGATGGTGAGCCTTCTCAGGGACGGAATCCCGGTGGCCATGTCCACGAGAGCGGGAGAGTTCGCGACCCTCAGAGAGGTCATGGAGGAGGTGGGGGTGGATGCGGCGAGATACATTTTCCTCATGAGAAGTCCGGACAGCCACCTCGACTTCGACCTGGAGTTGGCCAAGAAGCAGGAGAAGGAGAATCCCGTCTATTACGTTCAGTACGCCCATGCCAGGATATGCAGCATAGAGAGGGAAGCCAGGGAAAGAGGGGTGGAGCTTCCCAAGGTGGAAGAAGCAGATCTCACCTTGCTCCAGCTCCCAGAGGAGTGGGAGCTCATCAAGCAGATTGTCGGATATCCAGACCTTGTGAGAGAAGCGGCAGAGGCCATGGAACCTCACAGACTCACCTTCTTTTTGGACGGCCTGGCTGCCCAGTTCCACGCCTATTACAACAGGGGATGGTTGGAACCACAAGCTAGGGTCATTTGCCCTGATCCAGAACTCACGAAGGCGAGACTCCTCCTTGTGAGGGCAGTGAAGCAGGTCCTGTGGAACGCCCTCACCATACTGGGAGTGAGCGCTCCGGAAAAGATGTGAAGGGGAGAAAAATGGCGGAAGAGGAAGCCACCCGAGAGGGAGAGCATTCCAAGGGGGATCTTGTGACCCAGGCAGTGACCTTGATAGGAATCTCCTTTGTCATGTTCGGTCTGGGCTTCATGGCAGGAAGTAGTTGGCAGGAACAGAAGAGGGGCGAGAAGGAGAAGGTCGTTGTGGGGAGGCTCCTGCCACCTCAAGTGGAGATCCTCTCGGAAGAGGCCAAGCCAGGAGAATCCAAAGAGGAGGAAGATGGCCAGTTCTGGAACATTCTCCTGGGAAAGGAGACGAGTCTCTTCCCACAACCTCAGGCTGCCAAGACCCAGGGACAGGAGCCCCCAAAGAGGAAGGAAAAGAGCAGGACCCAGGAGGAGCCAAAGGAAAGGCCAAGAGTTGAAGGACCTCCCTCTGCGAAAGTCCAGGTGCAGGCCCCATCGGTTCCCCCCCCTAGCGTTCCAACTCCTCCCCTCCAACCTCATAGCCCCAGATATTCTCTCCAGGTCATATCCCTTCAGAGCCCCGAGAAGGCCGAATCCATAGCCAGGGAACTCTCTTCCAAGGGCTATCCGGGGGTCAGGGTCAAGGCTGGGGAGGTCCCCGGTCGAGGAACCTGGTACAGGGTCTGGGTGGGAAGCTTCGGGAAAAAGGAGGAGGCAGAGGCCCTGGCAAAGAGGTTAAAGGAGATGGAGCGATTGGATGCTCAGATAGTTCTTGAGACAAGATGAATTGGGCTTGGGGCTTGAAGCCGAAGGTGTGAGACCCCTTTCTCCATGGGAAAGAGGCTCGCGCAAAGAGGCTATGGAGCACTTCCCGAGCTGAGAGATGGAAAAGAGGCCATCCGGCCTCATTCGAGCCCAACCATGGAGATGGCCGCATCTTTCCCCAAAATGGGCAGGAGCTAGGGTTCGGGCTGCAACCACGGCTCCGAACCTCCCTCGCCTCTTAGCGCATAATTGTGAAAAAAACTCCATCGGGGAGCGGAAAATCGAGATCTTCTCGAGGAGAAGCGCCTTCTCTCCTGCTACAGGGGTTGTGCCAGCCCCCGCCCTGTGTGCCTTTCCCTGATGATGCGGGGGAAAGAGAGCGATGAAGGATGCCCTCCCCTCATAAAGACACTGCCATCATTGGCAACACTCCTTTAGCAGGCCGAGGAGGGTTAAAATAGAAGAGCCCTCCCAGTCTGTACAAGGGAGGCATCTCTGGCTCCCTCGGGCCTTACCTCCAATTCAACAAGTTTTGAGGATCAGAGGGGGAAAATAGAAGCCATGGCCTCTAAGGCAATATTCTCGAAGGGGATGAGGGGAGCCCTGGTTCTGGTGATGCTCTTCCTGGGCTCCCTCTCTCAAGCCAAGGAGCTTTATGAGAAGAGTTGGGCAGTGGTCATAGGGATAGACGGGTATCGACACTGGCCGCCTCTTCAGGCAGCTGTGGCCGATGCCACTGCCATGGCCCAGAGGCTCAGGGAAATGGGGTTTGACACCGTGACCTTCATCAGGGATACCGAGGCCACAAGGGAGAGGATCTTGACGGAGATCGGGACTCGCCTCAGCGAGGAGACAGGTCCCAATGACAGGGTGGTGATATACTTTGCAGGACATGGCTACACTGAGGATCTCCCCACTGGCGAGCAAGTGGGCTATCTCATCCCAGCCGACTGCCCCCAGTCCAACTTCTTCACCCACGCCATCTCCATGCAGCAGATAAGGGAGACCTTCTCCAGGATGAGGGCGAAGCACATCTATTACATCATTGATGCGTGTTTTTCTGGTTACGGGTTCACGAGGAGCGCGGGGATTTCTCCCCAGGCCAGGGGATACTTGAAGGTGGTCACTGAGAAGAGGGCTGTGCAGATGATAACCGCCGGGAGAAAGGGAGATCTGGCTCACGAACAAGGGGGGCATGGAATCTTCACCCTCTATGTTCTGAGGGGTCTCAAGGGCGAGGCAGACCTCAATGGCGATGGGGTGGTCACAGCATCGGAGTTGGGAGCCTTCGTGCAACCCAATGTTTATCAGGCCTCCGGCCAAAAGCAGCTCCCCCAGTATGGAAGGCTCGAAGGCGAGGGAGAGGTGGTCTTCCTCGTGGGAGAGGCCCCAAAGATCAAGGAGATCAAGGAGCGGATCGAGGCCCTGGAAAGGGAGGCCTCGCAGCTGGACTTGGAGAGAAAAGGCCTGGAGGGCAAGAGGGAACTGCTCCTCACGGACATAATGAGACTGGATGTTCAGTTGAGGCAGAACAAGGAGAAAAGGGAGCTTTTGGAGA
>JAPWUY010000303.1 GCA_028275295.1 Thermodesulfobacteriota bacterium
GATGAGGAGAGGGCTGCATCTGCCTTCGAAGGTGGCCGGCACAGGGCAGCTGCCTTTGTCATGGCCTTCGTCCCTGGAATCAGGCTTTACCACCACGGTCAGTGGGAAGGAAGGAGACACAAGGTCCCCATCCAGCTCAGAAGACCTCCTGAGGAGCCTATCCAGGAGGAGATAAGGGACTTCTACACGGAGCTTCTCGCACTGAGGAGAACCCTGAGTGGAGCCTTGAAAAATTGGAGTCTCTGCCCTGTAGAGGGTTGGCCCGAAAACCAGAGCTTCCGAAACATCATTGCCTGGAATTGGGGAGAAAGGGGCGAGAGATACTTGGCGGTTGTCAATTTCTCGGACCAGAGGTCCCAGGCCCTCGTGAGGCTGGAACTTCGGCAGATGGGGGAGGGAAGGATAAAGCTACAGGATCTCATTGGCGGAGAGACCTACCTGAGGTCCGCTGCATCCGTCCGGGGACAAGGGCTCTATGTGGACCTGGGGCCTTGGGGCATTCACCTTTTCCAGCTGAGCCCTGCACAGAGATGAAGGTCCTCTACCTCCAACTTCCAGTCCTGGACTTCGGTTACGACTACTGGGGCGCGGACCATCCCCTAGCCGGAGGATACATGGCCGCTTACTGTTTGACACACGGTATGGACCATGAACCCCTTTTCCTCCCCCAAAAGATCACGAGCTTCGCCTCCACCCTCGCGATCCTCGACGAGATCCTGAGGCTCGACCCGGATGTGGTCGTTGCCACCCTTTATCTCTGGAACATCGAGAGGACAGCTCGCCTCCTCCATCTCCTGAAACAGGAGAGACCGAAGGTGAGGCTCTTGGGAGGGGGGCCAGAGGCAGCGGGGAGATTCGGCCGAAGAGGCTTGGGGGGCCTCTTGGATATTCTGTGGAAGGGGGAAGGCGAGGTGGTCCTGGCCAAGGTCCTGGCAGAGCTCATGGATGACCCAGAAGTCGGTGTGATGAAGCTGAGATCCATTGCCTCTTCCTCTGACGGCCTCCTGAGTCTCCATGAGCTTCCCTCGCCGTATCTTGAGGGGGTGATCGGGCTTGCCCCCGACAGATCCCTATGGGTCGAGAGCATGAGGGGCTGTCCCTTCAGGTGTGCCTATTGCTACTACGGAAAGTCCTTCTCAAAGGTCAGGTGGTTTCCCAAGGAGTGGATAGAGAGACATGTCCTGTGGGCCAATGAGAAGGGTGCTCAGGAGATATACTTCCTGGATCCTTCCTTCCAAGTTTTGCCCTCCCTCGAGGAAAGGCTCAAGGAGATCGCCAGATGGAACAGAAAAAGGGTGAGGCTCCACACAGAGGCAAGGGTGGAGATGGTGGACAGTCGCCTGGCTGATCTTTTCAGGGAGGCTGGCTTCTCGTCCATCGAGACGGGGCTTCAGTCGACCAATAACGAGGTCCTCAAGAAAATTGGGAGGTCATGCGATACCGCTTCCTTTGCCAGGGGAGCACATCTCCTCTTGGAGAGGGGAGTGGATGTGGAGATAGATATAATTCTGGGGCTTCCAGGGGATACGCCAGAGAGTTTCTTGGCTACGGTGGAGTTCCTTGTTGGAGAGGGGCTTTCAACCAAAGTGAACGTGTTTCCCCTCCTTGTCCTTCCAGGAACGAGGCTCGAAGAAAGGGCGAAGAAGTGGGGAGTGAAGTACACGAAAGTGCCCCCTTACCAGGTGGAGGCCACAGAGGGAGGGATGGACATTGAGGCCATGAGAGCTGCCATGGAGGAGGCGGAAAAGAGACTCCATCTCGGCCTCTATCCCCTCCACCTACCCGAGTTCGCATCCCAAGGGGAGGGGTGGGATCTAATTGGGGTTGTGGAGATTCCACCCGATGAAACCCCCGAGCCCGGACTCCCAGAACAGGTCCTGAGAAGGCTGGCTCAGTGTCCGGTATTTCTCTTCAGGGAAGGAAAAAAAGGGCTTCCATGGGAGAAGGTGATCCATTGGGCCCTATGGCAGAGGGCCAATATTCCAGACATTCTTCCCTTCTGGGTCTTGGAGTTGAACTCTCCTTTTCCCCAAGAGGAACTGATTCAGGTCCTCCCGACGCTGCACGACCCTTCAACTTATCAAGCCAGGCTGTGGAACCTATGTCCTGACCCGTACTTGCGGATGTCGTCCAGGCCCTTCGTGCTTTCCACCTGCAAGGGACAAGAGGAATTCTGGATGGATATAAACTCCACAGTCCCCGTGATAAGGCTGGTCAGGGAACCTGGATTTTGGAGCCGAGAGAGGGATCCCCTGAGGAATTTCCCCGTCCTTTGGGAAACAGACAGCCTGATCCCTCCTATTCTCCTCAGGGAACTCAGGGGTCTTTTCCAGGGGAGAGAGGAGGAGCTACTTTTCACTAGATGGGAGAACACAGTCTCCTGGGCGATGGTCACTGGGATGGAGCTTCCCCTGACAAGGCCCCGTTTTGGGAGAATTCGTCTGCCTTGACACGGAATACGGGAATGGACTAATAAAGGGCAATCGAAATAGACCTGCTCGAGAGGTTCAGGGAAATGCCAGTTCCGAGCCATGAAGAGCTTCTCAGGGAGATAAAGGAGTCATCACAGAGGGGGAATCTTTGTAGCCAGATCGTGGTGGATGTGGGGCTGAGGCACTTGGGGTTGGAAAGGCCCGATGTGGTTCGCGCCATGGCTGGGCTTGTAGGGGCACAGGGACTCATGGGGGCTACATGCGGCAGTCTCACAGCTGCGGCCTGCCTCATCGCCTCAGCATCACAGGGCAAGATAGATGACGGTCGGATGTACATGCTCGTGCAGGAGCTCGAGGAGAGGTTCAAAGAGGAGCTTCTCGCCAATTATCCTGGAAGTCACTGCGACGACATTCTCGAGGCCGACCCTGGAAGACTTCCCACAGAGGTCTGTCCTCCCATCATAGCAGGAGCAATAAGGATAGCTCTCGAGCTACTGGAAGGAGAGGGGCTCGAGGTGAGCTGATAAGATCTCCGAAAAAGGCACAGAATTTGCTTGACAATGCGGGCTAGATTGTTTATGGATATGCCCGATGTCTCAAAAGGAGCCTTAGGACCTCTGGGCAGGGGAGGAACCCAAGTGGCCACCACTCCAGAAGAAGGGAAAGGTCCCCCCGAAGCCTCTTCCCAAGGGGTAACCAGCCGTGGATTCGTGGGCCTCTTCTCAGGCCTCGATCTTCCCAACCTCATCCAGATGTTGGCCATGAACAATTTCACTGGTAGGGTGGAGATCCGCCACAAGGAGAAGTCCGGGGAGCTTTTCTTCAATAATGGGAACGTGGTGCACGCCTCAGCCGAAAGGGAGGAAGGGGTGGATGCCCTGGAAAGAATGTTAGCCTGGACAGAAGGAGAGGTCCTTTTGGATGCTCGTTCGTCGAGTTCCAAGAGCACCATAGAGATACCCTGGCACGCCCTTCTGATCCAGGCCATGGCCAGGCTGGAGGACAAGAAGGCGGCTCTGGAACCCAGGGAGCAGGAGACCTTCCCGAGGTCGAGGTCCTCTGCTGAGATTTTGAGGGCAAGGGCCCTCCATTCCTCGCTCCTCAAGCTTCGAGGGGTGAAAAGCTGTCTGATAGGGGAGGAAGCCACCGGAGAACTCGTCTGTCCAGCCTCAGGTCCCGCGAGCATAAGGGAGCTTTTCTGGGAACTGGCTGGCCTATGCCGGACGTTGGAGGAGATAAGGCCCGAGGCCTCTGGCGGGCCTCCTGGTAGGATCTCCTTGATATTGGGAGCTAGAGGCTGGGGATTGGCGAGACTTGAGCAGTATCTCGTAGCAGTGGAGTTGGAAAAGGGGACTGCCTGGGAGGGATTGGAAAAGAAGATCAGAGAGATGTGGGAGAAAGGGCAATGAGTGGGGCCAGGGCGAGTCCT
>JAPWUY010000304.1 GCA_028275295.1 Thermodesulfobacteriota bacterium
GCGTAGGAATTTTTTCCAATACTGGCCTCGGGGGCCATGTAGGCCATAGTGCCCACCACTTGCCTTGCGAAAAGGTCCCTGGGCATTCCCTCAGAAAGCCCAAGCGCAACTCCGAAATCTATAAGTTTGATGAGACTCACTCTGCCCGATTCGTCGACTAGATAGAGCACGTTTGCCGGCTTGAGATCCCGATGGATGACCCGCCTTTCTCTGAGATGAAGGAGGGCCCTCAGGAGCTGAACCCCTATTGTCCTCAAATCCCCTAAGCTCAATATCCCGTCTCGATCTCCGAGCTTTTGCTCGTCCCTCAATTGCCGTACCCTTTTGGTCAAGGCCCCCAGAGTTTCCGCTGGATGGTAGCCTATGGCCAGGAATTTTTTCCCCTCCTCTTCCACTATTCCGTAACACTCCACTATGTTCTCGTGCTCCTTTCCCTCCTCCTGCACATGGGAGTGAATCCTGGCCTCGTATTCGAGCTGCCTCACCTTCTCGCTGAGGGGCATCCTCGAACCTGGGGGGACCATGGCCTCTTTGAGTGCCACTATGTTTCCCTTGTAAATGCCTAGAAGGACCCTGCCCATGGCCCCGGACTGAATGTGGCCCAAGATATCGACCTTCTTGCCCCTCACCATATCAGGCTTGGAGAGGGCGGAGATGAGGAGCTTGAGGAGCTCCTCCAGTTCCTCCGAACTCTTGGAACCATAGCTCCTCCTCACTTCCTCCACGGCCTTTTCCTGGGCGGACTCCTGGTCGAAGTACTTGAGAACGAACTTCTCCGTCATCTTCACGCCCAGATGTTCAGGGCCCTTGGGGGGGATGTAGTCGCCGTGGGCCCTCTGGAATCTGTATTCGAGGTAGTAAGCCAGGAGGTTGAGGTTGGAGCTCCTGTATCTCTCGTAGAGCTCGAGCACCCTTCTATAGAGTTTGACCCCTAGCCTCTTCTCCGCCTCCTTGGCGAGCTTCATGGCCTCCCTCAACTGGCTAGGCCTGCAATAGAAACTCCTGAAAGGCACAATCGATGAGAAATCCATGAGGGTGATGGATGTTATATGTCGCGATACGTCCTCTAGCTCCATCTTCTTGCTCGCACTTGTCTCGAGCTCGCCGAGAAGGATCCCATTGAGGAAGTCCGGAAGGAAAGAGTCTCTCTCTTTCAACCGACCACAGATCTCCTCCACCGTGTAACCGTAACCGAAAAGGAGCCGAGCAACCTCCTCCATCTCCTTGAGGATCCTGTTCCTCAAGGGCCACTGAGTCACCCCCTGACCGCATCTTTCCCTTAGGAGCTGGGCCAGACAGTGGAGGGCATTTCTGAACACCTCTAGCTGCGCCCTCGTGGGGTATCGGTAGGAACCCTCGACAGGCGGCTCACTCTCCTTGGCAAACTGGACCCTCCATGGGATGAGGTCCACCTCTCCCGGAGTCCCGAACCTTCTCGTGTAATACCCGTTCCACATGTGAAGCTTCCTGTGGGCCTCTCTCAGAACCCTCGACCTCGCCTCGAGGTCCCTCTCTTTCAAAAGCCATGCAAGCCCCCAGAGAAAGTACGGCCTTTCGCCCTCTATGGCTGCGAGTTTTTCCACTGCCTGCAGGACCACATCCCTTCTCGGATGTCTGAGGGCGAAGAGGACCACTCGGCTCAGCGCCTCGAGATAAGGCAGACCTTCCCTTATCTCCTGGAGGAGATCGTTCACTTGCAGGATCAGGGGATTCACATGGGCCTTTACAGCCTTCTCCAGTGATTGGAAGGGATTGAGGAGCTTCGTGCCTATTCCGTGTTTCGCGCTATAGAGGACTGGGAATTCAGACAGGACTCTGAAAAGACGTTCCCTCACCTCCTTTTCCCTGGGTTCCCTGTTCACCCCTCTCACTCCACAACTACATTGGTCTGAGTCCTTATCACCCCTGAGACTGCCTGTATCTTTCGAATCACGAGCTCGCCCATGACCTGAAGGTCCGGGGCCTCCACAAGGGCTATGACGTCGTAGGGACCTGTCGCTGCATGGGCATAGGTTACCCCTGGTATCTGCCTTATCTCTCTGGCCACCTGGATTGCCTTACCCGCAGTGCATTCCACGAAGACAAAGGCGGATATTGCCATGTTTCACCCTCCCTTCTTCCCCTCTCGGGCCTCGCATTTTCCATCCCTGTCCTTCCATTCTCCCCTCTCCAAAAGCTCGCTCAGCTCTTCAGGCTTTATGCAAAGTCTCCTGAAGATCTTCTCCTCTATGCTCTTAGCCCTCTCCAGATAGCTTCCTATGAGCGCCCTCGCCTCGGGAGTCCGTCCGTAGCGGTCCTTCAAATCCTCGAATCTCTCTTCCAGGGAAACTATCTTGTCGTGCATCACCCTCTTGTCCGCGTAATTGACGAGTTCCTCCTCGGTCACCCTGATGAGACCCGGGACCTCTTCTGCCACAACGTGCTGTTCCACCACTGTGGCGATCCTCCCAAACCCCATCTGCCTGAGGAGCCTCCCTGCCGCCTTGGCGTGGTTCTCGCCAGTGCGAAGCCCGTCCATTTTCATGATGTCGTGGAGCAAAGAGGCAGCCTCAATGAGCTCCAAGTCCAACTTCTCTCCCTTCTCGTTCAGCTTCTCTGCCAAGAACCGTGCCACTTTGTTCACGCACATGCTGTGGGCGATGATGTGCTGAGGAACGCCTCTTCTCTTGAGGATCTCCAGGCAGGCTCCCTTGGAAGGATATCTCTCCACCTAAAGCATCCTTTCCCGGAGTCGTTTGGGAGTCGGCCCCGAGCGCCTTGTCCCGAAATCCGTATTATATCCCCTTGCCCGGCACATACAAGTAAATCTCCAAATCTCTTGGAAAAGGCTCGGGCGGGAATTTCACCATGCGTTGACATCCAAGGGGGCTTGTGGGAGCATGCCTTGACCCTGTGAGGGCCGTTTCACTATTCTGGGTCATTGGAGAGGGGGAGAAGGGCTCTCCTGGAGGATTACTGGATAGGGGCGATCATCGCAGATGGCCCCTGAGGGAGGCAAGGGATATCAGTGGAAAGGGAATCGAGAAGGAATGCTGGCCCTGAAGGGGATCTTCTGTCGGAGCTCGAGGCGTGCAGGGATAGAAATCGGAGGCTTTCCCGTTGCATGGAAGTGGTCAGGCTAATCACCTCCTCTTTGGATCTGGAAGAGGTGCTGGAGAGAATAATGACCACATCCAGGGAGGTGATGGGGGCCGATGCCAGTAGCCTCATGCTCCTTGACGAATCCACTGGAGAACTTGTCTTCCAAGTAGCTCAGGGAAGTGTGGGGGAAAAACTCCGGGAGGGGTTCAGGCTTCCCCTGGGCCAAGGCATCGCGGGGACAGTTTGCCTCACAGGCGAGCCAATCCTCGTGGAGGACGCTTACAGTGATCCTCGATTTCACAGGGACTTCGACAAGCGCACGGGCTACAGGACAAAGTCTCTCCTCTGTGTTCCGTTGAAGATTCAAGAGAGAATAATAGGTGTGGCCCAGGTGATAAATCGTCTGGACGGAAGGCCTTTCACCAAGGAGGACTTGGAGACATTCTCGGCCCTTTGCCAGCACGCTGCCATAGCCATCGAGAATGCCAGGATCCACAGGGAGCTATTGAGAAGGGAGCGTCTTCAGAGGGACCTGGAGCTCGCCTCGGCAGTGCAGCAGAGCTTTCTGCCCAGGGAAGTGCCAGCGATGGAGGGCTATACCCTTGCTGCCCACTACCAGGCAGCCCTCGAGGTGGGAGGGGACTTCTACGACTTCATTCCCCTCAGGGGGAACAAGTGGGGCATAGTGATTGGAGACGTTTCCGGAAAGGGGGTCTCCTCGGCTCTGTACATGGCCAAATTGACATCGGATTTCAGGATCAGGGCTGTCAGGGGAAG
>JAPWUY010000306.1 GCA_028275295.1 Thermodesulfobacteriota bacterium
ATCCTGGGGGTGGGTGCCGGAGTATTGGCAGGGGCCTTGGCTGCAGCCATATTGGGGGTCTTGTGTGTCAGACACACGAGGATCTACTTCTCCATGTTGACCCTATCCTTCGGCATGATGATCTATTCCCTGGCATGGAAGTGGAGGGAGGTGACTGGGGGCGATGACGGCCTGGTGGGGATTCCCAGGGCGCCCATGGGAATACCGGGGATATTCCAGTTGGACATGTCGCCCATGAGCCACTATTACTACTTCGTGGTCGTAGTGTGCCTGGGAGCCATATTTCTCCTCCGCAGGATGGTTCAGTCCCCCTTCGTGCTGATCTTGAAGGGAATAAGGGACAGCGAGACCAGGGCCTCCTTTGCCGGCATACCCGTGAGGCGCTACAAGCTCTTGGCATTCATCGTAGCGGGCGCTTATGCTGCCCTTGCAGGGTCTTTGCTTCCTCCCCTCGAGAACACCGTCACTCCCCCCATAGCCCATTGGACCCATTCTGCAGAGCCAGTGATGGTCACTCTTCTCGGCGGAATCTACAGCTTCTATGGCCCCATTGTGGGCTCCTTCTTCTTCTACATCCTCAAGGATGTGATCGTGCGCTTCACCCAGTATTGGCTCATCTGTTTCGGTGCCATAATAGTGTTCCTGGTCTTGGCCTTCAGGGGAGGGCTGGTGGTCTTCTACGAGGAGAGGATCCTTCCATGGTTGAGGGGGAGGATCACTAAGGGGGGTTGAATGTGGCAGAGCTCTTGAGAACCGAGGGGATAAGGAAGTTTTTCGGAGTGGTGAGTGCTGCCAATAATGTGAGCCTGTCTTTCCAGGAAGGAGTGCTCACATCCATCATAGGACCCAATGGAGCTGGGAAGACGACATTCATAAACATCCTCACCGGCCACGTGAAGCCGGACAGCGGGAAGATATTCTTCAAGGGACAGGACATAACGGATCTTCCAGTCCATTCCAGGGTGCAAAAGGGCATATCCAGGTCCTTTCAGATAGGGGACATATTCCCCAAGCTCACAGTCAAGGAGAACCTAGCCATCCCGGTCATAGCCAAGAAGGGAAAGGGGATGAGTTTCTTGAGCCAGGTGGAAAAGGACAGGGAGGTGGGAGAGAGGGTCCAAGACCTCATGAGAACCGTGGGCCTCGAGGACAAGGCGAACATGGAGGCTGGTTTTCTCTCTCACGGCGACCAGAGATTGCTCGAGATTGCCCTCGCAATGGCCTCGGAGCCTTCTCTTCTCTTTCTGGACGAGCCAACAGCGGGAATGAACCCAGTGGAGAGGGTTAGGATCCTGGAACAGATAAGGAAGCTCTCTCAGGACAGGAGCATGACATTCGTGATAGTGGAGCACGATATGGACATCGTGTTCGCGCTGTCTGACAGGATAGTCGTTCTCCACAGGGGAGCTGTGGTGGCAGACGGAAGGCCCCAGGAGATTCGCGAAAACGACCAGGTAAAGGAAATCTACCTGGGTGAGGAGGTCCTTTGATCCTGCAGGTTGTGGAAATAGATACCTTCTATGGCCAGAGCCACGTCCTCCAAGGGGTATCGCTGGATGTGGAGAGGGCGAGGGTCGTCGCCCTTTTGGGGAGGAACGGGGTGGGAAAGACGACCACCCTCAGGAGCATCATGGGACTGGTGAGGCCCAGGAGGGGCAAGATACTTCTCCAGGGCCAGGACATAGTGGGCAAGAAGGCCTTCGAGATAGCGAGGCTCGGAATCTCCTATGTCCCGGATGACAGACGGATATTTGCCGAGCTCACGACTTACGAGAACATGGAGATGGCGAGAAGGACATCGGGGCAGAGGCCTGGCCCCTGGAACTACGAGAAGATCTTCGAGCTCTTCCCGATCCTCAAGACTTACAAGGACAGAAAGGGCAATCAGCTAAGTGGCGGGGAGCAGAAGATGCTTGCCATAGCAAGGGGCTTGATAACAAACCCCCTACTCCTCCTCCTGGACGAGCCTTCAGAGGGACTCGCCCCTCTGATAGTGAGGAACTTGGCAGAGGTCATACTCCAAATAAGAGACCAGGGAGTGACAATCCTCCTTGCGGACCAAAACTTCAAGTTTTGCAGAAAAGTGGCCACAAGAGGCTACATCCTGGAAAAGGGAAGGATCCAGTACTCTGGGAGCATGGAAGAGATATGGAGGGACTCTGAGATCGTGACCAAATACCTCGCCCTCTGACTCTCGTGTCGAGCCCTCGAGGAGCGGCTTTCTCTCGTCTTTTCAGACGAGAGATATCACACCAATGAGACCCAAGACCCTCTTCAAAGGGATCTTCTGTAGATCTCCTCTGCGTCTTTCTGGGTCACTGTCCTCGGGTTGTTGGCCAGAAGACGCGTCACCTTGAGGACTCCCGATGCCAACCTGGGTATGTCCTCCGCCGTGACCCCGAAGTCCGACAGATGACTCGGAAGGCCCAAGTCCTCCCTCAGCCTTTCCATGGCCATCACCGCCCTCTGGGCCGTCTCCCTCAAGCTCAGCCCCGCAGGGGCCTCCCCCAACATGGTCGCTATGCTGGCGAAGCGCTCCAGTGCCCCTATCATGTTGAATTCCATGACCCTGGGGAGCATGAGGGTGTTCGCTATACCGTGAGGGATGTGAAATTCAGCCCCTATGGGGTAGGCGAAGGCATGGACCGCTGTCACTCCGGCATTGGCGAAGGCTATGCCAGCCAGTAGGCTCCCCTCCAACATGTGGGAGCGAGCCCTGATATCGGATCCGTTGCAGTAAGCCTTTCGGATATTGGAATAAAGGAGCTCCATGGCCCTCGCAGCCAGAAGGTCCGTGAAAGGGGTCGCGTTTATCGAGGTGAATGCCTCTATGGCATGGATGAGCGCGTCCATGCCTGTCGCTGCTGTGACCGAGGGGGGCATTCCCACTGTGAGCTCCGGATCGAGAATGGCAACGGAGGGGATGAGGTGGAGGCTCACGACTCCCTTCTTCAGCTTTTCCCCCTCATCGGAGAGTATGACAATTGGGGTGACCTCGCTTCCTGTCCCCGCGGTTGTGGGCACAGCCACAACTGGGATCCCGGGCCGGTGGATCAACTCGACTCCGAAAAAACTCGAGATGCTCCCTTCACCTTTCAACATCACGGCCACAGCCTTGGCCACATCCAGAGAGCTACCCCCACCCACACCGATCACGCACTGGATCCCCTGGGGCCTGGCCCACTCGGCGCATTCATCCACTATCTCGTACCTGGGATCCGGCTCCACCCGATCGAAGACACTCACCTTGACCTTGGCACCCTTCAATGACGAGAGGACCCGCTCTACGATTCCCGCTTTCATCACCCCAGGGTCACTTATGAGAAGGGCCCTTTTGGCCCCGAGGCCTGTGACCTCCTTGCCCACCTCCCCCACAGCCCCCACTCCCATGAGGATCTTGGGTATTCTCCGAATCGTGGTTATCTTGGCTTGCATGGCTGGCCGTGACCTCCTTCCTGTAGCCCTTCTGCCTATCTGCCCACTATCATCATGAGCCTCTCGTCTTCCTTTATCTCTTCAGGGGAACCTTGGAAGATTATCTCCCCCCTCTCCACCACATATGCCCTTTCCACTACCAAGGAGGCATTGCGGAGATTCGATTCCGCAAGGAGAATGGACACCCCCATCTCCTTTATCCTCACCATCGCCTCTGTGAAGTGCTTCACCACGAGGGGTGCCAACCCCTCGAAGGACTCATCCAAGAGAAGGAGCAGGGGGCTCAGGGCCAGGGCCCTGGCAATGGAGACCATCTTCTTCTCTCCTCCGCTCAACTGAGAGCCTTTCCTCTTGAGAAACCTCTCTATTGCCGGAAAAACCTCCAGGGTCTTGTCCAGGGGCCAC
>JAPWUY010000307.1 GCA_028275295.1 Thermodesulfobacteriota bacterium
CTCAACTTCCCTTCTCCGAGAACCCAGGGAGATCCTGGCCCCACTCCTTGAAGCCCCAATCCATATACCCGATCTTTAGTCCACTTGTCAAATCGGTTTTTTGCATGAGAGAAAACCCCCCAAGGCCTCGATGTTTCATCCTTCCTTCCCCTACCGCTAGTGAAAGACCCCTTCGAGAAGGGGCCCCGTCCATGTTTTGACGCCCGTGGCATTTTTGTACTCTGTTACCAAAATGTAACTATCCTCTTCTCCCTTCGCAGCCCGAGCCCGGGAAAAGCCAGGGCCGGGCGAACAGGATTTTGGCACAATCTTTGCTTTCCATATTTAGTTAGTAGGCTATTGGCCAGGAATCCTTGGAGGCGGCCATGAGAAGGGTGAGGATCCAGAAAGTAGTCGAGGACAAGAATCACCAGTTCATATCTCTCAGTTCTCCCATGGAGGGGTTGGAGCCCCTTCCTCCGACTGTTGGAAAGGAATACGTCCTCTTTGAAGACTCGGGAAAGATGATCCGCACATCTGTGGTGGTGAAGGTGCACGAGAACTTCTTCGAGACCCAGAATTCCTTCTACAAGCTCCTCGTCCTGGAAGAGGAGCCCTTCGACCTCTCTGGAGAGAGCCTGCCCCAGAAAACACAGGAGATCCAGATGACCCTGGGAAGATCCAGGCAGGCCAGATGAGACCCCCGGACGAACCGGGGCCATTTGAAAAGACCCGATCCCCGGCTTCCCATTGGGTCCATCTCTTACTTGGGGTGAGCCCAAGACTTCTGGAGATCAGGGGCCTGAGGACGAAGGCGATGGGGGCCGGGATCCCCTTTGAGGGCCAGCCCCTCGAGAGAACTTCCCCTTGGCAGGACCATTGGGGGAAAGGATCCCTTTTCTCCATGGGAATCAGGGGTTATCATGACCCAGAGCTCGATTGGTCTCGAGGTGGAAGGTGGAGTTGGAAAACAGAGCTCTGGAGCCTTTGGGACGGAATCTCAGGCTTTTCCTGGCCCTGTCCAGGACCCCCCACGCACTCCTCGATTTAGCGACTCCAGCTCTTTCCGCTCTCGTCTGGCTTGGAACGTTCCCTCCCACATGGACAGTGGTTCTCGGGCTTGTGACCGCCTTTGCCGGCTACACAGCGGTCTATGCCCTCAACGATCTCATCGATCTCAAGAGTGACAGGGAGAGATTGGGTTCAGGCCCTTCAATGGGTTCCCGCTCGGATGTAGATGCCCTTTTCGTGAGGCATCCTCTGGCCCAGGGATTGCTGCCCTTGAAGCACGGGCTTCTCTGGGCCCTTGGATGGTCAGCTGTGGCCCTTGGTGGTGCCCTTCTTCTCAGGCCAGTGTGCGCGGGGATCTTCCTCGCGGCCTGCTTTCTCGAGGCAATTTACTGCCGATTGTTCCAGGTGAGCTCTCTCAGGAGCCTTGTAAGTGGGGGGGTGAAATCATCTGGGGCGGTTGCCGCTATCTTTGCAGTGGACCCTCACCCGGATCCCCTCTTTCTCGTCCACCTGTTCCTTTGGTTGTGCCTTTGGGAGATAGGGGGACAGAATATCCCCAATGATTGGGCTGACCTGGAGGAGGACCTGAGACTCAGAGGAAAGACAATTCCCGTGGCGCTGGGCAAGGAGAAGACGGCCAAGCTGGCTCTGGGATGTTTGACCCTAGCCACCATATTGGGGGCAATGCTGCCCATCACATCCAAGGCCGCTTTGGGGGCCGTTTATTTTCCAGCATCTGTCGCATCTGGGACTATCTGCCTCCTTTTCCCCGGGAGGATGCTCGCCCGAGAGAGGACCCCCGCCGCGGCAGGAACCCTCTTCAACAGGGCAAGCTACTATCCCCTGTGCATGTTAGCGAGCGTCCTCATGGCCATTTGAGTGGGGCGAGAGCTTGGCAATCCCAATGGCCCCGACTTTACTGTTCTCGAGACTTCGGACCAGGACGAAGCCCGCTTCGTCCAGTGCCTCCCTCCACTTCTGGGAGTCGAACCTGTCTTCTCTGGGATGGAGGAGGATCCTTTTGGTCAAATAATTGGCGTATACAGGGGGGAACAGTTCCTCGAAGAAATAGTATCCTCCCGGAACTAGCACCCTTGCGAGCTCCCCCAAGGCTTCGCGCCAGTCCACTATATGGTGCATGACCCCGAAACCGAAGACCGCATTGAATGTTGAAGGGGGATAAGGAAGACTACCAGCATCCGCCACAACCAACCTCACCTTTCTGTCCCGCCCAGGGCCAGGGTATGATCTGGCCCTTTTCACCATGAGCAAATCCAGATCCGTCGCATGGAGAAGATCTGGACCGAAGAACCTCATCACGAGCCTCGCCCCAACCCCTCTCCCGCATCCAACCTCCAGGAACCTCCCTCCTGGCCGCGCTTCGAGAGCCCTCCTCATCCAAGCAATCTCCAAGGTCTGCTGGATCACCCTGAGGGGATTGTTCACTGCCCATCTCTCTGCCCAGTTGAGCTTCATGAGGGCTTCCTGGCCTTGTGGATCACGGCTATTCCGTCCGTGAGGAGGCGAAACCTGACCTTCTCGAAGCCGATGTCCCTGAGGAGACGAGCCAGCTCTTCAGGGGAAGGGAAGACCCTTATGGATTCGGGCAAGTACGTGTAAGCCTTCCTGGACCCTGCCAGTATCTCTCCCAAAAGAGGCATCATGCGGAACGAGTACACATCGTAAAGCCAACGGAACCATCTCGTCCTGGGGATAGAGAACTCGAGACACACCATCTCTCCTCCGGGTTTGAGGACCCTCAGCATCTCTCGGAACCCGTCTGTCATGTGGGTTAGATTCCTCACCCCGAAGGCCACGATGCACGCATCGAAGGAAGCGGTCTTCAAGGAGAGGAGTTCCGCATCCCCAAGGACGAATCTGACACTGGAGTCGAGATTCTTCCTCCTCAACTTCTCTTTTCCCTTCTTGAGCATGAAGGGGTTTATATCGTAGAGCACAACCTTCCCCGCGTTCCTCAACCTCTTCGCCGCAAGGAGCGACATATCACCCGTGCCCCCGCAGAGATCGAGCAATCTAGCCCCTTCCTTCAACGAGAGAGCATCCATTGCCCTCTTTTTCCAGAGAAAGTGTGCTCCGAAGCTCAATACCGTGTTCATGAAATCGTACTTCTCTGCAACTGTTGCGAAGTGAGTTCGCACCAGATTCTTCTTCTCCCCGGCTTTGACCAGTCTGTATCCAAAATGGACCAAGCCTTCCCCTTCCCTTTCCGCCTCTTGCGTGATCTGCCCTCTCTCCCCCATCGTCATCCCTGAGACCACCCAGCCTCCTCCAATATGGGTATCAGAAAGGATAGCCCCTTCTTTCCCGCCTCATCTGGCATGTGGGAATAAGTGTAGAGCTCTAGGCTCATATCCCCCTTATAACCCATCCTCGCCGCTTCCAAGATGAACCTCCTCAAATTCAAGGAACCCTCCCCTGGGATCATGTGAAAGTGCCTTCTGTCAGGTCCTATGTCTTCCAGGTGCACATGACCCATCCATTGGAAGAGCTCCCCCATGGCAGAGACAGGATCCTCCCCCACGCAGAAGAAATGCCCCACATCGAAGTTCAATCCCACAGCAGGTGATGAGACAGAGGAGATGAACTCCTTGAACTCCCTGGTCCTCTCCAGAAGAAGACCCGGCTCGGGCTCCACGAGGATCTTGATCCCAAGCTCCTCGGCCAAGGGGATCACCTTCTCGAGCCCTTCATGAAATAACCTCATTGCCCGTGTTCTACTCATACCCCTCAAAGGGCCACCTGGAGGAACCGATATGTTCCCACAGTTGAGATCCTTGGCCAACCTGAGGCACGAGAGGGTGTGCTCCACCCTGATTCTCCTCATA
>JAPWUY010000308.1 GCA_028275295.1 Thermodesulfobacteriota bacterium
GCTGAGGTGGAAAAGGATTACATCTCCCAAGTGATGAGGCGGTGCGGGGGAAGACTGGGAGGTGCTGACGGCGCAGCCAAGGTTCTTGGAATACCGAGATCCACACTCCAACACAAGCTAAAAAAACTAGGCCTGGACCCTCGAGAGTTCCGCATGAAAGGTAACTACGGAACTTGACCCCCTGGCATTGGGGGTATATCCTCAAGGCCGTGGTCTCTTGGAAGCCCCTGATCAACAACTTCCTCGACCGAGGGAGGACTCCGGTGGGAGTGAAAACGAGCGAACTTGCGGCCGTCATCCTGGCTGCGGGCCAAGGCAAGAGGATGAAATCGAGGATTCCCAAGGTCCTCCATCCCGTTGCCGGCCGCCCCATGATCCATCACGTCCTCGGGCTGGCAAAGAGCGTGGGAGCAAGCCCTATAATCGTTGTTGTAGGCCATGGGGCGGAGGCTGTGCGTGAAGCCCTCAAGGGGGAAGAACTTTATCTCGTCGTCCAAGACCCCCAGTTAGGGACTGGCCACGCTGTAATGCAAGCTCGAAAAGCCATCGAGGATCATGAGGGTGACCTCCTCATCCTCTGCGGGGACATGCCCCTCATTCTTCCCGAGACCATCTCTGGCCTCGTAGCTCACCACAAAGAGCTCGGCTGTGCTATGACAGTGCTCGTTGGCACAGTCGAGGACCCAACAGGCTATGGCCGTGTGTTGAGGACAGAGGAAGGGAGGGTTCTCAAGATAGTGGAGGAGGGCGATGCCTCGCCTGGGGAAAGGTCTGTGAGGGAGGTCAACTCGGGTGCATACTGCGCCAGACCGGGGGATCTTTTCCAGGCACTCGAGCATCTTAGCTGTGCCAACTCCCAAGGAGAATACTATCTCACGGACGCGGTGGAGATCCTCTCTCCAAAAGGGGTATCGGCTTATCAATGTAGCTTCCCCGAAGAGATCCTGGGGGTGAATGACAGGGTGGAGCTCGCCAGGGCAGAGGCCGTGATGCAGCACAGGCTGAGGTTGAAGTGGATGAGGGAAGGGGTGAGCCTGGTGGATCCTGCGAGTGTGATCCTAGGGGTGGATGTGACTATAGGGCGAGATACCGTGATAGAGCCGAGGGTGACCATCCAGGGGAGGACGGAGATCGGCACAGAATGCCAAATTGGCATGGGGTGCGTGATCCGAGACTCCATAATAGAGGATGGAGTGGTGATTAGGCCATACAGTGTCATAACCGAGGCCCACATAGAGCAAGGGGCAACAGTTGGTCCCTTCTGTCACCTGAGACCTGGCAGTCGAGTTGGAGCTGGTGCTCGAGTGGGCAACTTTGTGGAGATGAAGAACACCAAATTGGGCAGAAAGAGCAAGGCCCCTCATCTCAGTTACCTGGGGGATGCGGAAATAGGGGAAGAGGTCAATATCGGAGCTGGCACAATAACCTGCAACTATGACGGAAGAGAGAAACACAAGACCATAATAGAGGACAGGGTATTTGTGGGGAGCGATACCCAATTTGTGGCACCCGTGAGGGTGATGGAAGGCGCTGTGGTCGGTGCGGGATCGACCATAACCGAGGATGTTCCGCCAGGTGCTTTGGCCATTGCCAGGTCAAGACAGGTAAACATTCCGGGAAGAGGGAGAAAGAGAAAAGGGGAAGAGAGCTGAGCATGTGCGGTATCGTAGGGTACATCGGGGATCGTCAGGCCCAGGAGATCATCCTCGAGGGCCTGAAGAGGCTCGAGTACAGGGGATACGACTCGAGTGGATTGGCGATTGCGGACGGCCAAGAGTTGAGAATAGAGAGGGCTGTGGGAAAGCTAGGGGAACTTGTCAGAAAGCTCACCGAGCCCATCCCTGGAAATGTCGGAGTAGGCCACACACGTTGGGCAACCCATGGGAGCCCGACCGAGGAAAATGCACATCCCCACGAGGCAGACGGGGTTGTTGTGGTCCACAATGGCATAATCGAGAACTACCTCTCCCTCAAAGAGGAATTGAAAAGTCAGGGTTGCGTCTTCAAATCCGAGACGGACACAGAGGTCATCTGCCACCTGATAAGGAGTGAGCTCAAGAGGGGTTCGGGCTTCGAGGACGCAGTGAGGAATTCCTTGGCGAGATTGAGGGGCTCTTACGGCCTGGTGATCCTGTGGAGGGGTGATTCGGGAAGGCTCATTGCGGCAAGGAAGGAGAGCCCGCTGGTTTTGGGCTTGGGGGAGGGGGAGAACTTCGTGGCCTCGGACATACCCGCCATCCTCCATCACACGAGAGACATGATCTTCCTGGATGATGGAGAGATGGCAGTTGTGGAAAAGGACAAGGTCAGGGTGAGCAAGCTGGATGGAACCCCTGTGCACAAGGAAGTGCACCGGATAGACTGGAGCCCTGTGATGGCGGAAAAGGGAGGGTTCCGCCATTTCATGCTCAAGGAGATATTCGAACAGCCAAGGGCCATAGTGGACAGTTTCAGGGGAAGGATATTCCCGGAGAGAGGTGAGGTGAGCCTCGGCCCCCATTGTCTACCAAGAGAGGTTCTCTCCCGCGTAGAACGCATTGTGATGATAGCCTGTGGGACCTCCTACCATGCGGCTCTCATAGGGAAGTTCATGGTCGAGACATTGGCCCGTGTCCCCGTGGAGGTGGACCTGGCCTCGGAGTTCAGATTCAGGGACCCTGTGATAGACGAGAGGACCCTCCTTCTGGCCATAAGCCAGTCGGGAGAGACGGCTGACACCCTCGTGGCATTGAAAGAGGGGAAGGCAAGAGGGGCGAGGACATTGGCCATCTGCAATGTCGTGGGATCATCCTTGGTGAGGGCGTCCGATGGTGTGATCTACACCCAGGCAGGTCCTGAGATAGGGGTCGCCTCCACAAAGGCATTCACCACACAGATAGTGGTCCTCTTTCTTCTCGCCATAGAGCTCGGCCTCCTGAGGGGCCATCTCGGACCGCGGGATGCTGAGAGGCTTTTCCACGACCTCATAAGGCTCCCTGGGCTTGCTGAGGAGGTCCTCGACAGCTCCCCCAGAATAGAGGAGGTTGCCAGGCGCTTCATGAATGCAACGGACTTCCTCTATCTGGGCCGTGGCATAAATTATCCAGTGGCCCTGGAAGGGGCCCTCAAGCTCAAGGAGATCTCCTACGTGCACGCGGAAGGGTACCCAGCAGGGGAGATGAAACATGGCCCCATAGCCCTCATAGATGAGTTTCTACCTGTTGTCGTCCTACTGAGCAGAGACAAGACTTACGAAAAGATGCTGGGGAACATCGAGGAGGTGAGGGCCAGAAAGGGGCCGGTCATAGTCGTGAGTTCAGTGGCTGAGGCCCGAGAACTCGAGGGAAAAGTCACGGAGCTTCTCCTTGTGCCCGAAAGCAACCCTTTCCTCACAACCATACTCTTGACAATCCCCTTGCAGTTACTCGCCTATCATGTGGCAGTGCTCAAGGGAACGGATGTGGACCAGCCCCGAAACCTCGCCAAAAGCGTGACCGTGGAGTGAGATGTAGGCGTCTTCTTACTCGCGCGAGAAGCCATCTGATGGTCTCGAGAGAGGGATTCGATGAGGATTGATGTCTCCAAGTTGCTCGAGCATTTGAACCCAGCCCAGAGGGAGGCTGTGGAGCATCGAGGGACCCCCCTTATGGTCCTAGCCGGAGCTGGAAGCGGCAAGACGAGGGTCCTAACCCACAGGGTGGCCCACCTCATTGCAACGGGCGATGCTGAACCTCGCAACATATTGGCTGTGACCTTCACCAACAAGGCAGCCAAGGAGATGAAGGAGAGGATATGGGCCCTTCTGGGCAATTCCCACAGGGAGCTTTGGGTGG
>JAPWUY010000309.1 GCA_028275295.1 Thermodesulfobacteriota bacterium
CAGGGGGCAAGGGTCCGCCCGAGTGGTCCCTTCCATCCCATGTCACGGAATTGTCTCCGGCTGGGAGCGCCCCTGCTTCTATTACCCGGACGATACGGCCTGTGGAGTCGTAGATGTATATGTTGGTCGCTGATGCTTGCTGGGCCAGGCGGAAGTACAAAGAGGCCTTTCCATCCTCTCCGAGGAAGACTTGATCCCCTTTGGCCACTATCTCTTTGCCCAAAAGGTCCACGGCCCTGGCGTTATTGGCAGAGGCCTCATAAAGGCTCAATGCCTTCAGGTACTCGTTGGTCTGGAGGGCTTGCTCCAGAAGACTGAACTGAGCGAGCTGGGCTGTGAACTCCCTCGCTTCCATGGGATTCAGGGGATCTTGGTGCTGAAGCTGAGTGACGAGAAGAAGGAGAAACTCCTCCTTTGTGGCACTCACCTGTCCCCTGGAATCCTCTTGTGTCCCAGGATTACTCCCAGTCGTGGGAATTTGGCTTTGAACCTGTGTCACCATTCTCGGTACCTCCTTCACACTGTGAGGTGAATGGAACCATCCAACGGATTCAATCCTGAGAGAAGAACTTCTTCGTGAATATCACGGCCTCCTGTCTCACTCTCCTGATAGGAGTACAGAGGAGTGTCCTTTTGGAACCCACTGTTTGCGTATCTACCTCCCACCTCAACAGCAAGGTGCGGAAGAAACCCGCTTTGGAAGAGTTCCCTTTGGAGCTGGCCCAGGTTGGCTTCTAGTTCGCTTTTCTTCTCAGCTGAGGTGACCACGAAGAGGGCATCCAGATTGTTCTGATGAAGCCTCAACCTTATCCTGGTCAAGTCCTCAGCCTCCTTGAAGACTATCTGTACGGTTTGGAACGGACCCTCTCCAAGCTCCCGGCCGTGGGGTTGAAGCAGGCGTTGGAAGCCATTCACTTGGGCTGTCTCGCCCTTCGATGGACCCAGAAGAGGACCGTCTTTGGAAAGGAGAGATCCAGGCTCTGGAGGCCTCATTTCTGGAAGTTGTCCCAGCTCTTCCCTCTTTATGGAAGGGCTTTCCCTTCTAGGCCCCTTGAATGTCGCAGGCTCCCCTCGGGATCTCTTCTCTTCAGCGATACCCGGAAACCGTGAAAGCTCGGGACGGGACTCTTCCATGGGAGATGGGGTCTTGAGGCCCTGAGTGGATACCGAGGAACCATCCTCCCGAAGGGGCCCCTCTTGCGATGCCTCGCTCTTGGAGTCCCTGGCCCCGAAGGCCATATCGGGCATAGAAGTCTCCTGAGGAGCAACTTCCATAGGGGAACTGGAAGGCCCCTTCGCTTGCCCTGAAGATTCCAGGCTCTCAATCACAGGGAGCGAAAGATCTTTCACTTCAAAGCCCGCCAAGGACGCATCCAGCTTTCCTGCTTCCTTGCCCCCGATAGCACCAATCTCTTCTTGTCCCCGAGCCCCTTCCCCATTTCTGGTATCAGAGGGAAAGGATCCTCGGACCTCGGGAAGTGCGCCTCTTGGGCCTTCTGTTCGGTGGCCCACTGGACGGCCGAGCCCATCGGAATCACTGGGGAAGGCGCTTTGATTTTCTCCTACCTGATGCACTTCACTCAAAGCAAGTTCCCCGATGGAACCCAGATGGGTCATCCGTGGAACTGGAGTTTCTGAAGGCTCGCGCCCTGAAAGCCTAGACTTCAGAGCTTCGACGGCCCCAGCTGAGCCATCCAGCTTTCCTGCTTCCTTGCCCCCGATAGCACCAATCTCCTCTTGCCCCCAAGCCCATTTCCCATTTTTGGTATCAGAGGGAAAGGATCCTCGGACCTCAGAAAGTGGGCCTCTTGGGCCTTCTATCCGGGGACCGACTACACTAGAAAGCGCACCGGGATCACGTAGGGAAGGACCAAGGGAAAGACCAAGATCCCCCTTGTCCGTCTCTCCATTCCCATGGATTTGAGCCCATAAGCCAAGGGCCCTCACCGCCTCCCCATCCTGAGCTCTATCCTTGGAGATCTCAGGGGTGGCGGAGGAGATGGAACCAGAAAGGCCGCTAGATTCTCTTGCCTGAAAGGGGTTTGAAGAGATCTCCTTCTCCACCCCGACTGGCCCCGCCCCATATACCTCGAGGCCCAAGGCTGTGGCATTCAACTGGGGGATCGCCTCTCCCCAAGATAGCCCCATGAGATTCCAGAGCTCGGAGTCTGAGGAGCGCATTCCAAATGGGAGGGGCTCTTTGGTTCGTGGAACTTCACCGGCGAATTTTTCAGTGCCGAGCGAGTTCTCCGAGATCACCTCTGGAGCCTCATCTCGAGGGGGATCGGTTTTTTTCTCCCCAAAAGGAGAAGGATCCAGAGGGAGGTCCTTCTTTCTAGAAAAGGGGGAGGTGATATCCATGGAGAGCTCTTCGCCCCCTGGCCTTTTCATCCCCATGAGAGACTTCTTCTTCGGAAAAAACAAGAGGGGGCTTTCCTTCCACAAAGCTTCCCAGGCCTCGATCCCTTCTTCCTCGCCCCGAGATCCGAACTCCCCTCCCTTTTGGCCAATGAGGGGAATCTCGCCCTTCTTCTCCTCTAGTCCCCCCAGAAGAGAGGAGAAGGGCTCTGGGAGCTCATTTGCCTTGCCTTCCGCGCTCCAAGCGCTCCCTGAAAGGGCCCAGAAAAGGTTTTGCACCTCGATGCCCATCTCGTCCATCTCGGCACCTCGTCCTTCCCGAATTGGGCGGTATGCAAGGAGGATGCCACCATGTCGCACGGGATTTCCTTGGAATTATCGAGGACTTATACTCCTTCCCGAGAGAAAGCTGCCAGGGAAAGGCGAGGAATAAGTTTCCCACGGCCGGCAATTTGTTCCTCCCTCGAGGGAAAGGGAACCGGCCGTGGAGGAGACCGCCCCTTGACAGCCGGCCATGGCTTCTGGATCATAGAAAGCTGTCCTGAACCCTGATGGGGTTCGAGATAAGTGTTGGACGTTGGGAGGCCGTTTTTCAGGCTGTCATGAGAGGTCTGTGGAGGTTTGTAGTAGTCCCGATCCTTGCGAGCAGCCTTTTATCATGCACCCTGAGAACTGAGAGGACAGTCTCCCCCCCCTCGGAGCCCTCGGTAAGTGTGGGGTCCCTTCCTTCCGAGCTGGAGCTACCTCGAGAGGCGCCACAAGAGGCCGAAACGCCCTCCAAAGAGGGAGAACCGAGGGAGAGGGCTGAGGAACCCCTTTTGGCGGACTGGATAGTGGTGATAAAGAGCCAGAGGGTAATGAGGCTCCTTCGCAAAGGGGAGGTGATAAGGGAGTACAATATCTCTCTCGGCAAGAATCCCGTGGGCCACAAGATTCGTCAGGGAGACAATAGGACCCCCGAAGGACTTTACATAATTTCTGGTCGAAACCCCAAAAGTGCCTATCATCTAGCGTTGCGCATCTCTTATCCAGATCCCATAGATGTCATCAATGCCAGAGCCATGGGTGTGAAGCCGGGGGGGAATATAATGATCCACGGTCTGCCAAATGGGGTCAAAAACAAGTACCTCATGGAAAAGGACTGGACCAATGGCTGTATAGCAGTCTCCAATGAGGAAATAGAGGAGATCTGGAATCTCGTGCCCGATGGAACACCCATAGAGATCCTTCCCTGAGGGCTGAGGGCCAGTCCTTCCCAGGGAGACCCCGAGTGAGAATCAGGGCAATCATCTTCGACTTGGACGGAACCCTCCTAGACACCCTGGAGGACATCGCATCCTCAATGAACAGGGTCCTGGAGACAATGGGCTTTGTTCCTCACCCCATAGAGGATTACAAGCTCCTTGTGGGGGACGGACTCGCGAACTTGGTAAAAA
>JAPWUY010000310.1 GCA_028275295.1 Thermodesulfobacteriota bacterium
TAGCCCAGGCATCCCTGGGATCCTTTGCCCCGAGAAGGGCAACCACCGCCTCGTCCAACATCCCTCCCAGGACCTCAACATCTATGCTCCCATCCTTCCTGAACACTCTGGGATCTCTCACTAGCACAACCCTGGAGATGCCCTCAGCCCTTCCCTTCCCCAGCAGGGCTCCCACAAAAGTGGCCCCCATGGCCGAAGCTACCATCCCCTTCATGAGATCCCTTCTAGTGATTAGGTCTTTCATTTCTCAACCCTTTCCAGGACCATTCGGAATATCTCCTGGAGTTGTCCTCTGTCCCCTGCACCGAAAACCCCTATCCAGAGTTTCCCCTTTCTCATTGCCCCAGTCCATTTCCCGTCTTCTGTCTTGATCATCCCCTCCCTTTGAGCTTCGGGCATGAAGGCGAGCCTGAAGCTCTTGTCCGCAGAGGCAGCCCTCGCCTCATCTGGGTAATCGATGAGTATGATCTGCACCTTCCCGAGGGGAGTCCTCATCTGGGCCATGAGGCCAGAGGTCGTAGAGTCCAAGAGGAGAATGTTCTTGTTGGCAATGAAGAAACGCTGGTTCAGGCACACGTGGTTTCGGAAGAATCTCACAGAGCCAGGGATCAATCCCCTGGACTCCCCTGGAAGGAACTTGATGAGTTCTGGCTCCCTTCCTGTTTCCCTGATCGAATCAGCGATGGCCTTCCCTATTGCCACGAGCTCCTCATCGCTGGTCTCCTTCTCCCCGTAGACATTTACAAAATATCGACCTTTCCAGAACCTGAGGGTTCCTCCGCCGAGTTCCGAACCCTGCCCAACTCCAACGTCCTCATCTTCTCTCTCGAAGGAGAAGATCCCGTACGCGTCCTCCGAGGAGGCCATCTCGTAAATTTCCACCACTACTCTGGATGCATCCCCTCCGAGATATCGGTGCAATGTCATGGACCTGAAACCATACGAGAGGTAAAGCTCGGCAGCGCCGTCCATGTAATCGAAAAGGTTTTCAGGACCATAAGTCTCCTTCCCTTTCTCCAGTTCCCAATGGCCTATTTTTTGAGGGACCACAAAGGGGAGGTCCCCGGTGGAACCTCCCGCCGCGGATCCTTTCCCAGGGAGAAATTCTGGCCCTGAGGTCGCCATCATCATCCCTCCCACAAGGAGAATCCATCCCCTCATCTTGCCCCTACCTATCCATCTCCTCCACAAGCCTCCCATGGAGAGCCTCCAGTTCCATCTCCATGTTGTCCAGCATCTCCTCTTGGATCTTTCTCGTCTGGCCCTCCAACCCTTGGAGGTTGGATCTGGCTATCCAGAGAGCCCCGCGACCGCAAGCATTTGCCATAGCCCCTGCAACCCCTGCATCGGCTTTGCATACCGGGGCGCCTCTCTCCGCTAGCTCCAAGGAGATGCGCAAAAGCTCTATCCCGCACCTGAGGAGGATCACAGGAGGCTCCATCATGGCCTTCCCAGATCCTCGGGTCGAGGCCTCCTTGTCCCCGAGCTTGGCACAGAAGGACTCGAGGCAGACCTCTAGGTCCCTATCCATCATGTGAACGCACCTCTCTTCCAGTATGGCGAGTCTCTCCATCATTGCCTCGAGTCTCTCCCTCCAGGCCCCTTGCTCCGCCTTTCTGTGAGTGAGGGTTGCGACAAACCTAGCCAGGGCTGCAGAGGAAGCCCCACAGAGCCCCACAACACACCCTGCTGCCGGCACCCTGGGGGATATTCTCGCAACCTCCCCCAGAAATTCCAAAATGGATCTGCTTCCCAGGCTCAAGCTCCTGTTCCTCAGAGAAATGGTGAGCTCGAAGACCATCGCTGGTCTTCTCGGATCCAATATCTCCCAGGATGGAGAGCATTGCAAGGGGAGTGTGCTTCTTTGAAACTGGGAAAGCCCAATACCTGAGAAGTGATCTCGAGGATATCCACTCTCCCTGAGCTTGACTGGGCCCCTCGGAAAAGGTAGCTTGACCCAGGAGCTCACTTTCGCGAAGGGACGGTCGGAGGTTTTTGGAGAGGGTGAATTGCAGGACATTCTCCGCAGCATTTCTCGCAATGCTCGTAATATCTTTTCCCCGGGCTTGTCCCTCTGAGGCCTTCCCTCCACAACCGAGAGGAGAGGAGATAATGCCAGGGCTCGAGTGGGTAGTGTGGCAAGGGGGGGATCCTAGAGATGCATGTGTGGTGAGAGTGGACCCGGACCTCCTTATCATGAGACCCCTTTATTTCAAGGACAAAGGAGAGGCCCATCCCTTGACCCTGAGACAATGGATGGAAAAAAGCGGGGCCAATCTCATCTTCAATGCCGGCCAGTATTATCCCGACTACTCGTACATGGGGTTTCTCATGAGCGATGGCAAGCCCGTAAAGACAAAGGTACATCCCATTTTTCAGGGGATGCTCCTGGCAGAGCCCCTTGAGGCCACTGCCCCCAAGGCGAAGATACTGGATCTGGCGGAGGATCCCTTCGACCCCAGCACTCCAGGATACAAGGAGGCTGCCCAGTCATTCATGCTCTTCGATAGGCACGGGACCATAAGGGTCAAGCGAACCTCCAATCTGGCAAATCGCACGGTTCTGGTGGAACAGAGAGACGGAAAATTTCTCATAGTCGTGACCCGTGTCCCCTTCACCCTGTGGGAGTTAGCCAAGGCCCTGCTGGAGGGGCCTTTTCCTGTAAGACAAGCCATCTCCATGGACGGGGGGGATGAGGCCCAGATAGCAATAAAGAGCAAAGATTTCAGCTATGCCCAGGCCTCAGGCATGGTGGCAAGCGAGCTCAAGGAAACAAAGCCCCTGCCCACTGTCATAGGAATCTTCCCCAGGGCCAACCCCTCAACGAGCTCCAGGTAATGGGCCCCAAAGGAGCTAATCCCAACTTTTGGCCGAGGGTGAAACAGAGTGGCTAGCTTCACCATATCTGTGGACAAACTGGTCCGCGATGGAAAGAAGAGTACGGGCCCCATATCCCCGCTCCCTTTGGGCAGGAGTAGGAAGTAAAGGGCTTCTGGGACATATCTCAGTAGAGTCCCCAGCTACAGGCAGAAGGAGGGGAAGACCGTTCGTTCTTGGAAAGGCCTCGCTAAAGTGGAGATTCGTGTGGTAATCTTAGGGGGGAAGGGCCTGGCGCCTCTTGGAGTCTCCCTTTCGTGGGAGATCTGGGAAAGGGGCCTTCAGAATCTCGACTCAGTCAATAGGCCCGGTATTCTCGAAGAGACATGGACGTCATGGAGAGGAAGTTGGACGAATCTTTCTCCTCGATAGACCTCCTTCTCAATGGACTGGAACAGCACGGATACATAACCGACAGGGCCCTTGCAACTGTGATATATCTAGCGTACCACATGGGCAGGCCCCTCTTTTTGGAAGGCGAGCCTGGCGTCGGCAAGACAGAGGTTGCCCTCGTCCTTGCGAGGCTCCTCAAAACCCGCCTCATAAGGCTCCAGTGTTACGAAGGACTGGATTCCACATCAGCCCTTTACGAATGGAACTATCCCAAGCAGCTTCTGAGAATCAGGATGGAGGAACAGTGTGGCAGGGATCCAGACCAAATAGGCCAGATCATCTATACCGAGCCATACCTCATAAAGAGGCCCCTTCTCGAGGCAATCCAGAGCTCGGAGGAAAAGGCCCCTGTTCTCCTCATCGACGAGATAGACAGGGCAGACGAGGAGTTCGAGGCATTTCTCCTCGAGGTCTTGTCGGACTTCCAGATCTCCATCCCGGAGCTGGGAACCCTCAAGGCCACCCATCGGCCCATTGTGGT